>WRCU01000202.1 GCA_009783805.1 Oscillospiraceae bacterium | reverse complement strand
CTCCTCTCAGCCAGCGAGTTCGCCTGCTCGCTGGGGGTGAGGGACGTCGCGACGCACGTGGGGTTCATACCCGAGAACCCCAACGACAGGGACTACCACGGCGTGGTCTCGGCGCTGAGGCACCTATGCTCCGCGATGAAGGGCAGGGGGCAGCGGTTCCTGTTCGAGACGGGGCAGGAGACCCCGACCACGCTCCTGAGAGCCATAGAGGACATAGGGACGGGCAACGCCGGGGTGAACTTCGACACCGCGAACCTGATTCTGTACGGGAAGGCGAACTCCGTCGACGCCGCCGCCGCGCTGGGCCGCCACGTATGGAACACACATTGCAAGGACGGCGAGTTCCCGACGTGCGGCAGGTACCTGGGCCAAGAAAGGCCGTTGGGCCAAGGCCGCGCCGCCATAGCCGAGGTGGTCGCGCTGTTGAGGGGCATGGGCTACGGGGGTCCCTGGACCATAGAGCGGGAGATATCGGGGGAGAGGCAGACGCGCGACATCATCGCCGCCAGGGACCTGCTCCTGGCCCTTTAGCGGCGCCGCCCGCACATGGCGCCCTCCCGTGCCCGGACCGGGGCGATGGCGGGGTCCCCCCGATCCGTGGTATGATGGGGGCGGCCGTTCCGGCCATGGATTGGGGACACGCCATATGGAGGTCTTGAGGGGTAAGAAGGGGTATATCTGCGACATGGACGGCGTGATATACCACGGCGACAGGCTGCTGCCGGGCGTGCTGCCCTTCCTCGGATGGCTTACGGAGGAAGGCAAGAGCTTCCTCTTCCTGACCAATTCCAGCGAGAGGACCCCGCTCGAGCTTCGGCAGAAGCTGCTCAGGATGGGCCTGGACGTAGGGGAGGGGCACTTCTACACGAGCGCGCTGGCGACCGCCAAGTTTTTAGCGAGCCAATCGCCGGGCTGCTCCGCGTACATCATCGGCGGCCCCGGCCTATACAACGCCATGTACGGCTACGGCATAGCGACCAACGACGTCAACCCGGACTACGTGGTGGTGGGTGAGACGAGGAGCTACAACTACGACAGCATCCTGCGCGCGGTGCACCACGTGAGGAACGGGTCCAGGCTCATAGGGACGAACTCGGACCTGACGGGCCCGGCCGAGGGCGGGATCATACCGGCGTGCCGCGCGCTCATGGCCCCGATCGAGCTGGCGACCGGGAAGTCCGCGTACTATATCGGCAAGCCCAACCCGCTCATGATGAGGACCGGCCTGCGGATGCTCGGCGTGCACTCCGACGAGGCGGCCATGATAGGCGACAGGATGGACACGGACATAATCGCGGGCATAGAGTCCGGCCTGGACACGGCACTGGTGCTTTCAGGCGTCACTAGCCGAGAGGAGATCGGGCGGTTCCCATACAGGCCGAAGTACGTGCTCAAGGACGTCGGCGAGATAGCGGGCTGAGGCCGGCGGCGGCGGGGCAAGCCGCCCGGCTAAGTGGGTACGGCGGCACGATGACGGCATAAGGGAGTTAGGTCGATGGTAGGCAAAGGCAGGGGGCTCACGCTAGCCATATCGGTCGCGGCCGCGTTCACGGTCTTTCTGCTGGCCGCCGTCCTGCTCATCTCCGCGCTCCCGGAGGACGAGGGGTACGCCCTGCGGTCCGCGGGCTGGGATTGGGGGTACGGGCCCGACGGGGGTCCGCGGCCCCTGGGGGGCGATGCGGACGGGGCCGGCGCGGCGCCTGTCGGCGACGCGGGGCGCGGCGCCTCAGCCGGCGGCCATGGAGCCGACGCCGCCGCCGGGTCCGTCGCGTCGGGGCCCGACACGGTCGGCGAGGGCGAGTCATGCCTGATAGAGGCGACCGTGCGCATCGAGGGCGACGCGGTCCGCGTCGATGAGGCTCTGCACTACGGCTACGCCAGGACGGCGTTCGCGATAAACCTGCCCAGCATGAACGAGGCCGTGACCGTAGTGGAGTCCGTCGAGTACCTGGGCGGCGACGGGGCCTGGCATGAGGCGGTCGGCGCGGAGCTCGGCGAGGCGTCCATATCCTTCGTCAGCGGCGTGCCTTCGGACGGGGTGAGGGTCACCTACTCCTTCACGGTCGGCAGGCAAAGGGGCAACCTCACGATGAACGACGAGGCGATGTTCCTCACGAACTTCCTGGCGACCCCATGCGCCGTAAAAGACGGGAAATACGTCAAGGGCGTCGTGAGCGCCTTCGGCGACCCTTACCTGAGCCCCGTCTGCGACTATCGGGTGGTCGTCGTGGACGTTAAAGGGGTAGGGTTCGAGGTCATATCGTCAGCCCTGGTGACGGAAGGCGCGGATGGGGACGTAAGGTCGTTCCGGTTGGAAGGGCTTAATATGCGGGACCTGCCGGTCGTCATCCTGCTCGAGCCGGACAAGGTGGACTATGCGCGGGAGGAGATAGGCGGGGTCGGGGTCATCTCGGTGAACTGCTGGCCGGTAGGCTCCGCCGTGGCGGGTGCGCTCGCCTTCGGCCGCGAGAGGATCGGCGAGTACGACCGCGGTGAGCTGTACGTCGTGAGGGCCCCCATCAAGCTCAAGGGCATGGAATTTTGCGGCATGATCTTCATGTCGGACGCGTTCGCCGCGGAGGGCGCGGACTTCAACATGACGCTGATACACGAGGTCTTCCACCAGTGGTTCTACTCGATGGTCGGCACCGATCAAATAGGGGAGCCTTTCATGGATGAGGGGCTGGCCAACTTCCTCGCCTACGCCGTCGCCGGCGGGACCGTCCGGACGGGGTACGACGAGGGCGAGCTGTTCAAGGCCATAAAGGGGTTCCCGGACGCGCGGAGCTACAACGACGCCGTCTACAACCAGGGGTTCGCCTACTTCGCTGGGATGCGCGACGCATTGGGCGACGGGGCCTTCTACTCCATGCTGCGGAGGATTTGCGGAGAGAAGAGGCATGGGATCCTATACCATTCAGAGCTGATGGGATACTACCGGGAGGCTCAGGCGGACGCCGCGCGCGCGGCGCCCGGCTGAAGGTCCATACCACGTTGAAGGCATACGTCACGAAGGACGCCGAGAGGTACGAGCGCTTCATGCTGGGCCACCCCATGTGCCACTTCACCCAATCGCCCGACTGGGGGAAGGTGAAGGCGGAATGGGAGGGCGTGGCCTTCCTGTGCGAGGATGACGGCGGGGCCGTGGTCGGCGGCCTGTACGCCCTGTTGCGTAAGGCGCCTTTCATGCGCGGATGGCTCATGATGTCCTCCCGTGGGCCCGTATGCGACGTGGGCGACGGGGAGGTCCTGCGGTGCCTGCTCAGGGCGGTGCGCGACTACGCCGCCTCGCGGAGGTGCTACGCGGTGACGCTCGAGCCGGACGTGGCCGCCTCCGACCTGGCCTTCACGGAGGCCATGGAGGGCATGGGCTACAAGGTCAGGAAAAGGGGCGCGAACTTCGAGGGGATAAACCCCAGGTTCGTCTATAGGCTGGGCATCGCCGGCAAGGACGCCGACGCCGTGATGGCGGGCTTCCACCAGAAGTGGAGGTACAACATAAGGCTCGCCGAGCGGAAGGGCGTGGAGGTCAGGCTGGGCGGCGCGGGCGACGTGCCCGCCTTCCATCGGATCATGGAGGAGACCGGGCGGCGCGACGGGTTCGTGACCAGGTCCGCCGAATACTTCGGACGGATGCACGCGGCCATGGCGCATAAAGGGCGTATGCGGCTGTACCTCGCCTACTATGGGGGGGAGCTGGTGGCCGGGACCGTGACGCTCATGTACGGCGGCAAGTGCTGGTACCTATACGGCGCCAGCTCGGACGGCCACAGGAACGTCATGGCGACCTACCTGCTCCAGTGGGAGGCCATAAAGTGGGCGATAGCGGAAGGGTGCCGCGTATATGACTTCCGCGGGGTCTCCGGGGACATGGACGAAAAAAACCCCCTATATGGCATATACAGGTTCAAGAAAGGCTTCAACGGCGAGCTGGTCGAGCTGCAGGGTCAGATGGACCTCGTCCTGAGGCCCTTCACCAGGTTCGCGGTGGGGTTCGGCTTCGCGGCGCTGCGTAAGGCCCGGACGGCCTTTCGCCGGATGAAGGGCGGGGGCGCGGGGCGCAGGGGCGGCGACGGCTGAGCCTGGGTCCGCCGCGGCTGACGGGCGGTCGGTCGGACGGCGGTCGGAATAATTCCGATCGCATAAATGCTTCCTTAGGAAGGCGGCGACATACTTGAAAAGGCTGATCGTGGACACGGCTATGCT
>WRCU01000201.1 GCA_009783805.1 Oscillospiraceae bacterium | reverse complement strand
GACAGATGCGCCTTCCGCGGCACGCGCAGGATAGGGACGTTCAAGGTCCTGGACGGCGGTGACATGGCCGCCATATACGGACTGGCGAACGGGTGAGGGACCGCCGCCCAAGCGCCGCCCAAGCGCCGCCGCATGGCCTATGGGGGCGGCGGCCATTGACATCGGGCCTATTATGCTGTAACTTATGCCGAGCGTTCATGTAGGGTCGCCAACGGCCCTATCTTATCGGGCTCGTAGCTCAGTTGGTAGAGCGCACGGTTCGCATCCGTGAGGTTCGAGGGTTCGATCCCCTTCGGGTCCACCATAAATAAGGAAGGCCGCGTCAGCGGGCCTTCCTTTTCGCTAGGCCCGCCATGCGGACGGGATGGCCGGTCAGGCCTAACCATTGCCTGTCCGAAGGCGGGATCAATTCGGCAAGGCCTAAGCAGAGGGCATCGTGACGGTCACGCGCGTCCCCTTGCCAGGCTCGCTTTCGACCTCTATGCCGCCGCCTTCCAAGTCCAGTATCCTCTTCACGAGGGATAGGCCCAGCCCGTTCCCCTCGGTGGCCCTGGACCCATCCCCTTTGTAGAACTTCTCGAAGGCCCGCCGCACCACATCCCCATCCATGCCGATCCCATGGTCGGAGACGCGGACGGAGGCGCCGCCTTCGCGCCCCTCGAGCGTCACCTCGACGGTGCCCCCGTCGGGGCTGAACTTAACGGCGTTTCCCAGCAGGTTTATCCATACGTGGCTCATGAGCTCCTCATTCGCGCAGACCGCGACCGGCGCCAGCTCGATGTCCATCCCTAGGCCCTTCCTCTGGAACAGCGGCTGCATCAACAGGATCGTCCTGCGTATCTGCTCATCCAACGGGTATGGCCGACGCTCGGAGGCCTTCCCGGCGCCTTCCAGGTTCGAGAGGAGCAGGACGTTGTCCGAAAGTCTCGTGAGCCTTTCGCCCTCGGCGATGATTATGTCGGCGTACTCGTCGCGCCGCTCCTTGGTCAATGAGTCGCCCTTCAGGCGGCGCGCGAAGCCGAGTATGGAGGTGACGGGCGTCCTGAACTCGTGCGAGACGTCCTTCACGAAGTCGGCGCGGAGCGTCTCCATGGCGGACAGCTCCCTCACCATCTCATTGAAGTTGTCGGCGAGGCTGACCGTCTCCCTCGCCGGGCCGGCCTTCATGCGGACCTCGAAGTTGCCGGCCGCGACCTCCCTCATGGCGTCGAAAAGGTCATAGAACTGTCGCAGGAAGCGCTTCCCCACGATCCGCGCCAAGAACGTGCCCATCACCAAGTTGACGGACAGCATGTAGAGGATGAGGACCAGATGCCGCCTTTCGGGGGCGGAGTCTATGAGGTTGACCTCGAACAAGGCGTACGCGACGGCGCCGGATATGGCCATGCTGACGAACAGTATGAAGGCCATCAGGACGACGAGCATGACCAAGGCGGACAGCCTGTGCCTCATATGCGCCTTCGCCCCCGCCTTATCGGCCATCGTTCCTCACCGCCTTATAGCCCAGGCCCCTGACCGTCTCGACGGAGAACTCCCCCCACCCCGCGAACCGCTCACGCAGCCTGCCCACGTGGACGCTGACGGTATGGTCGGAAGAGTCGCTGTCCAAGCCCCATATCTCATCCATCAGCTGCATCCTCGTGAAGACGGTGCCCGGATAGCTGAGCAGCTTATATAGGAGCAAAAACTCCTTCTGCGGCAGCGTCAGCCGCTCGGAACCGCGGCTGACCGTCAGGCTGTCGTATTCCAAGGTCACCCGGCCTATGGACACCTTCCTTTCGCTGACGATCCTGGCCCGCCTAAGGAGCGCCTTGACGCGGAGCAGCAGCTCCTCCTCGTCGATGGGCTTGACCATGTAGTCGTCCGTCCCGACGATGAACCCTTTCCGCTTGTCCTTGATCGTGTCCCTAGCCGTCACCATCAGGACCGGGATCCCATACCCCGCCTCCCTAAGCTGCCCGGTCAGCGCGTACCCATCCATGCCCGGCATCATCAGGTCGGTCACCATCAGGTCGATGTGCTGGCGGTCCATGACTTCCAGGGCCTCAGACGCGTCCCGGGCCGGGAAAGGGTTGTAGCGCCCTTCGCGCAGGGCCTCCACGATCAGCCTGCGGATATTAGGGTCATCCTCCACCACGAGTATATTGAACATGCTCCCTCCGCGGCCCGCAAAGCGGTTGATCCCCTCACCGCAACCTCAGCGTCTTGATCTCGAACGGCCCATATCCGGTAGCCGACGGTCCCTGACCCTCATGGGCCGCCTCCAGCAGGTCGCAGACCTCCGCGCCGCCCGACCCTAGGCGCGGGGGGGCCGTGAGCGCGTCGTCCGCGGGCTCGCCGTACGCCTCATAGGCCCTCACGATCAGGTCGCCGCCCTTTTCGGCCCGCTTGACCGATGATATCACCACGCCGACGTCCTTGTTGGAGACGAATGAGTGGCGCGCGGGCAGCCCGGCGTCCTTATGGCCCGCCCCATGGCTTATGTAGGCGGCGCGATGCTCCCTGGCCTTCCTCACCATGCCGACGTCCTTCAGGCCGCCCGCGCCCGAGACGAGGGCGTGGCTGAACTCATGCCTGCCGGAGTCGCTGGCCCCCTCGAAGGCGAAGGCGCAAAACGCCTCCTGCGGGCTCCTGAGCAGGCTCACGGATATGACGCCGTCACATATGGCGTGGCCCGGCGTCCCGCCGTTGAGGATCCCGACCGTGTAGCCGTCCCGCCCGTTATGGCAGGCCACGAACCCTAGGGCCGGCCAATCGCCGTTCCTGCAGGTATAGCCGCCGGTGGACGGCGCGTAGGCCCGCCTCCTAACGGTGCCGAAAGGTATCTCATAGAAACCCTCGTCATCCGCCGGCCTGAACGTCAGCGGGAAGCCCATGCGGATCCTGCTGCCCTTGCAGTCCCAGTCGATCACCGTCCTGAAAAGTACCTCATCGATCCCGTCATGAAGCGTGATCTCCTGCATCCACTCGACGCGGCGCATCCTCCTGGCTTCGTTCGCGTAGGTGCCCCACCTCCTGATGATCCGTCCCGACTCGCCCTCGACGGCCTCGGACCCCACCGTATGCCCCGGCCGCAGCGCGTCCTCCAGGCTGTACGGGGCGATGAGCCTATGCCTATATATGGGGGTCATCAAGGTCTCCCAAGGGCTGCCGATGTCATCCTCGATGGTCAGGTCGCCGGCGTGGCGCCCTAGGACGTACTCGCCTATCTTCTTGTCGAATATTCCCGCGATGTCATGGCCTTCCGTCTCTACGCGGTAAAATCCGTTCTCTACCGCGTGTCTGCCGTTCGGTCGCAACTGCGTGACCTTCGGGAATCTGGGCGTTCGGCAGCCATCCCCCACGACGCGTTCCCCCACTTTAAAGTAATAGACCCCATAGCCTAAGGACGGCAGCGAGTCGGCCCTGAACCTAAGCGTGACCGTTTGGTCGTAGTGGTTCCTGACGGCGACGGCCTCATGGACGTCCTGCCTTGCACCCTCATGGTCGATGACCTCCACGAGGGACGGGCCGATCCCTGACAGGTCCTCCCCGCCCCCCATCAATAGGGAGGACTCCACCAGGGCGCCCCTAACCTCCCAGGCCAAGGGGTTGAATACGATGAAGGGCGCGTACCCATCCTTCTTGGGGACCGTGACGTCCCTCTCCAAGGCGGCCATGGCCTCCGAGCTTACGCGGGCCGTCTCCAGCGCGACGCCGGAGCACAGCTCGATGAGCTCATCGTACGCGCCGTCCGCGTGGGTGGAGGTGATGGCGTCGTGGAAGTGCAGCAAGGCCATCTTGCCCCATAGCCGCCCGAACTTCCTGACGGGGTACGAAAAGCCATGGTCGGAGGCGACCGCCGACAGGGCCTCACAGGCCAGCAGCATGCCCTCCAGCTCGCGGCTCAGCCTCTTGAGCTCGATCCTCGTGACGTAGACGCCCGTGCAGGCCGGGTTCCAATCCGTCCTGGGATCGACGTCCCCAGGGTCGGGCACGCCGGCCTTGAGCCTGTCTATATGCTCGCCGGCGAAAACGGCCAGGAACTCCTCGTCGGACGAGAGGCGCGCCTCTATCCCGTACCTGTCCGCGATGCCGACCACGGCCTCTATCACGTCCTCCCGCTCGCCCACCTCCTCGGACGTCACCGAAAGGACCGCGACGGGGCTGTCCGACTCCGCGAAGCGCCTTATGTCCCTCTCGTTCCTGTCGTACTCCGGCATCCTGGAATGGCT
>WRCU01000200.1 GCA_009783805.1 Oscillospiraceae bacterium | reverse complement strand
GTCGGCGTTGATGACGAACAAGTTAATCGCTTCCGTGGCCGGCATGATGAACAGCTTCCATGAGTTTGCGTTGCCGGCGGTCGCCGGGTCGAATACGTGGGAGCCGACACCGGTCTTCAAAGTCATCTTGATTTCGTTGAGCGTCGTAAGCTCGGTGGATAGGATGTCCGTAATGCCGAATGCAGGGGCCACGCCCACGGGGAACGGCGTGAATACATTCGTCAGGATCCTGCCCGAGTCGTCGGTGATGCCCGCCATGAGGAACATGGTCGTCACGACCGTGCCCGTCAGGGTGATGTCCACATAACGCCTGTCCATGCTGGCGGTGAGCTTGGCCGTCTCCGGCAGCGGCACGGTAGTGTTTATGACGTAGTTGATCCTATTTTCCAGCTGGGCGCGCACCATCGGCTTGTCGAAGACGACCCTGATGGTGTTGGCCACCGCGTCGATGACCATAATCGAGACTATCGACGGCACCTTCGTGTCGACAGCGTTGAACCTGAGGTTCTGCTCCGGCAGGCTCAAACCGATGACGGAGTCCTCCTTGAGGTTGGTGACGCGCAGCGTGTAGGCCGCGGGCTCGACACCGGACGGGGTCAAGAAGGCGTTGAAGAGCACCGTGACCTTCGTCGGGCTGGTGACCGCCACGCTGGCGGCGACGGCCTCTATCGTGGAGCCGGCCTCGCTCAGCAGCGCGTAGTTGGCGGGCAGCGCGATGCTGCCCGCGCTGGCGTCGTTCAGCATGGGCTTGGAGAAGGTGAGCTCCAGGGCGTTCGTGCCCGTCCGGACCAGCGTGACCTGCGGCGCCGACGTGTCCAGGGTCACCTTCAGGATATAGTCCTTCCTTGCGCCCGAGGAGTTGTCCATTATGTCCTTGAGGTTCTCATACCCTATGGGCTCGCCGGAGTAGACCCCAACGCCGAGCGCCTTGCTGAGGTTCACCACGCTCGTCAGCTCGCCGTTCGGGCTCGCGCCCACGGAGTAGTTGACGCCGTCGACCGTGATCACGCCGGATACGACGGGCTTGCTGTAGGTCAGCTTGATGCGGGTCGTGGACTCCATCTCAACCTTGATGAGGTCTGGCGGGGTCGGGTCGTCCTTCACGATCATGGCCTCCCTGACGTACGGGTCCATGAGGAACGAGGCGTAGTCGCGGAAGCCCGAGACCTCGAGCTTGACCGAGTTCTGCGTGAGCGCCGTGTACATGATGAAGGTGTACGAGTTGCCCGACTTGGAGAGCATGCCCGCGACGGGCACGCCGTTGACCTTGATCTCATCCCAGATCTTGCCCATAGGGGTGACGAAGTTCATGGCCTCGGAGAAGGTGAACTCGATGGTCTTGGGATTGGGTATCTCGGCCTTGGTTATGGTCGGCGCGATCTTGTCCGAGAGCGTGACCTTCACCGCCGCGTCCGCCATGGTGAGCGCCGGGTCGTTCGCGCTGGCTACGCCGGTGAACTTGACCTCCACCTCCTCGGATTGGCTCGGCGTCGGGGTGAACCCGAGGAACACCTTAACCGCGGAGGCGATGTCCGGGTCGACGAACGTGTCGGCTATGACCTTGCCGTCCACCTTTATGTTCGCGTTCTTGAGTATCGTGTCGGGGTCGACGTCGTCGTTGAACCTGACGGTGAACTCCTGGAGGCTGTAGCTGGAGTCGACCGAGAGGATCTCCAGCTTGTCGGGCCGCTCCGGCTTGATTATGAGGTTGGCCTGGACCGTCTTGCCGCCGGCCTTGAAGGTTATCGGGTAGTCGCCCGGCACGCCCAAGGTCACGCCCGCTATGTTCCACGTGGCGACCACCTCGGTGGTCAGGCCGCTCTCCATGACCGCCGTGACCTACAGCGCGGATACGGCCGCCTGGATGTCCGCCATCGTCGCGTTGAACGGCACCTCGACGACCTGCGGCGAGACGGAGAGCGAGACGTACAGCTCACCCGAGTCTATGAGGCCGTGCATCACGGCGTTGTCGCGCACGGTGCCGATCGGGACCTTGTTGTGGTCCAGGACCATCTCGTCGCCCCTCACGTCGACTATGCGCCCTATGAGGGTGTCATTCACGTCCTTGGCGTCCTTCATGGGCATCGTGAGGGCCTCGAACAGGGACTTGGCCATGTCGTAGTTCGTCACGTCCTTGACGCCGTTGATCGAGTTGAGGCCGAGGGCGTTGGCGAAGGCCACCGTCTCGCTGTAGAAGAAGTCGCCCTCGCCCGCGGGCACGCCCGGCGCGTTCTTCTGGTCGTAGCCCAGGGTCGTCAGGACGATCTTATACATCATCTGCGGGATGATGGAGGCCCTGGGGTCCAGGTTGATCCCGTTGCCGACGAACCCGTACTCGGGGTTGTTCCTAAGGAAAGCCATCAGGTTGATGTTGTTCCCGCTTACCAGGAAGGCGTCCTGGAAGCTCGGGGAGTTGGCGGGGTACTTGTTGGCCTCGTCCTCCTTGCCCAATAGCCTGAGGAGCAGGCGCGCCACGCCGAGCTTCTGGATCTTCGCGTTCAGGTAGGTCTGCGTTATCCCGTCGCCGCTGCCCTGTATGACCCCGAGGTCCCTGAGCACCAGGGCCTCGATGGGTATGGGCGTCGCCGCGGACGCGGCGGTGCCGCCGAGGCTCAGCCCCGCGAAGAGCGAAAGCATCACGCACAATGCCATGGTCGCGGATAGCAGCCTGTTAGAGCTTCTCATTCGTCTACCTCCCGGTCGTTCCATATTTTGGTCGAATCAGCCACGATATAGTCACCGCGAGGATAAATATAACACCTCCGGGAAGGCCCGGCAACGTGTGACAAAGAGTTGTAAGGGAATTGAAACAGCGCGTAAACTAGCGGCCGGGGCTAAAAAGTCCATAAGCTGGGGTCGGCCGTGGCGGCGCGGCCGCGGATGGTGTATAAATGGGGACTAGACAGTTCGCGAAATCCTGTCTATAAAAAAAACTAATGGGAAGTGGCCTTGGAATCGGGATCAACGGCGGTCAGGAAGACCGCCCTCTCAGGCGCGGTGGCGGCGCTCTACGTAGCCGTCATGTACGCGACCCAACCTTTCGCGTTCGGTGGGTACCAAATCAGGATAGCGACCTCGCTTTATGGGTTGGGGTACCATTTCCCATTCCTGATCGTTCCCCTTGGGCTCTCGAACATGCTCTCGAACGTCGTCCTCGGGGGGTTCGGGCTCCCCGACGCCGTCGGGGGCGCCCTCGCGGGGCTGGCGACCGCGGGCTGCGTCCGACTCGTGGGGAGGTCGCGCCTGCCCATATGGGCCTCAGCCATCCCGATCACGCTCATACCCGGCCTGATGGTGCCCATCTGGCTCTCGCCGATACTGGGGATGCCGTATGCCTTGCTGGCGTTCCAGGTATGCGTGGGGCAGCTGGCCCCGGGCTTGGTCGGGGCGCTGCTCATAGGCCGGGTCGACAAGCTCGGCTACACGCGCCTGGAGGGGTTGAGGGCACCGACGGGGCGGAGGAAGGGAAGGGTAGAGGGAAACGGCGGGAAGGGGGGCGCGTCGGATGGCCAAGGTTAAGGTTGGATCGCCTAAGGGCGCGGAAAGGCCCAAGGCGGCGGTGACGCCTGACGGGGCGGTTCCGTCGAATGGGGCGCCGACGGCGAGGCCGGCCGACGAGCTGGGCGGCCTGCGGCATCTGGGGGGCGGCAAGGCCGACGTGCCCGGCGGGTATGACCCCGGGCTGCTCGAGGCCATCAGGAACGCGTGCCCCGAGAGGGATTGTTTCGTGGACCTGCGCTGCCCCGAGTTCACCAGCCTCTGTCCCAAGACGGGTCAGCCCGACTTCGCCGAGATCCTCATATCGTACGTCCCAGACGGGCTGCTGGTCGAGAGCAAGTCCCTGAAGCTGTACCTGTTCGGGTTCCGGAACCACGGCGCGTTCCATGAGGATTGCGTCGGCCTGATCCTCGGCGACCTCGTCGCGCTGCTCAGCCCCAGGTATATGGAGGTGACGGGCCTATTCGCCCCAAGGGGCGGGATATCCATTTGCCCATACGCCAACTACGGGGCGGCGGGATCCGAGAGGTGGGAGGCGTTCGCGTCGGACAGGCTGGCCATGCATGGCCTAGGGCGCATCGGCAAGGGCCGCGGCGCATAAGGTGAGACGGGCCGCATAATAAGGATGGCGGGGTGGGTCATAGATGAAGGCATTGATCATAGGCGGCACGGGGCTCATAAGCACGGCGGTGAGCGAGCTCGCGGTCAAGACGGGCGTGGACCTCTTCCTGCTG
>WRCU01000199.1 GCA_009783805.1 Oscillospiraceae bacterium | reverse complement strand
GCCTGTCGTTGTACACGAGGGGGTAGCCGCCGAGGGTCACCTGGACCATCCCATCCCTCTTCTCCTCGATGTCGAAGTCGGCGATCCTGGTGAGGCTGTCGAGCAGCAGGTTCCGCTTGTCCCTAAGGTCGTTGGCGTGGTCGCCCAAGACGACCTCGTTCCTGGCTATGGCCCTGTTGATGGCCGCTATCTCAGCCGTGATACGGTTGACTTGGTTGACCTTCACCAGGATTTCGTTGTTGAGGTTCCTTTGGAGCTCGTCGAACTGCTTGCCCAGGTGGTTCATGTGGTCGACCATCGCCTCGGCCCTCTGCAGCATGACGCCCCTCATCGAGAGGCTGGCCGGGTCCTTCGACAGCTCGTGCCACGAGTCCCAGAAGTTGTACATCGTGTCCTTGAGACCCTGGAATATGGGGTCGGAGACGATGGCCTGCACCTCCTGGTACGTGCCGTTCCGCACGTCCCAAAGCCCCAGGTGCGTGTTCTCCTGGCGGTAGACTATGTCCAGGAAGATGTTCCTTATCTGGCGCGTCTCCTGCGTGCCCGCGCCCAGGCCGACCTGCATCAGCCCCGCGTTCCTGCCGGCGAAGGCGTAGAAGGAGGTCGTGTGCATGGACATCTGCCTGGAGTATCCCCTCACCTCGGCGTTGGTTATGTTGTGCCCGACCGTGAAGAGCGAGCGCTCATTCGCCCTGAGCCCGGAGACGGATATTTCGTATGAAGCGAAACCCAGAGGCATCGGCCCTTCTCCCCTCGCATGCGCCTTGGCGGCCCATATGTTAGTTATCGGCTCACGCCGGCCCGACCTTTACAACCTGACGTCCATGAGCGGCTTTTTCTTGCCGTCCGATATCTCCTTGCCCTTGCTGTCGTACCCGACGCCGCCTTCCTCCGCGTTGGTCAGGACGTTGATCGAGAAGTCCACGTAGTCGAGCGAATTTTTAAGGAGCCTCTCGTTGAGCTCGTTCATCATCCTCAGCTCGAGGATGGTGTCGAGGATCCCCTTGTGCGCGGCGTCCAGCCGTTCCTTGAGCGTCGGGTCGTCCACCCTCCCCTTCAACTCCGACACGGTCACGTCGTCCCTGGACGCGTCCTCGCCTTCCCGCGCCAGCCTGCCCCATATCCAGCGCACCGTCCGGCCCCGCAGGCCGTCGGCCTCGGCCATCCTCTCGGCGAAGGACCGCTCCAGGGCCGTCATTTTTTCCAACTCCGCCACGTCCGCCTTCGATATGACCTCCGCTTTCTTCTTCGACGCCTTAAGGAGCGAGGCGTACATGCGCCCTTCCTTGTCGAGTATGCCTAGGAGGTCCTCGATGGCCTTCCTCACCGCCTCGTCCACGTTCCCACCCCCGCCCATGAAAAGGCGCCCGGCCGTCCCTTCGCAGGGAACCGGGCGCGCCTTATGCCCCATACGCCGCGCTCGCCTTGCCGGAAAACCCGACCGGCCGCCGGCCGCCCGGTCAGACCCCGACCACGCTGCGCAGCATCCTCTCGGCCACCTCCGCCGCATTCACCTTGTAGGCGCCCTCACGGTACAGCCTGCGTATCTCAGCGACCTTCTCCTCCCTCACGTCGGGGACGCCCTTGAGGGCTCCGAGCACCGTCGCGAAGTCCTTCCCCTCGACGGAGATGCTCACCCTGTCTCTAGCCGTCGGGGCGGCCTGCCCCGCCGCCCTCTTGGGCGCGGCCTTGGCCTGTCCCACCCCGTAGACCTTGGCCAGGTCGCCTGAAACCTTGCCCACCATCCCGATCACGTCCCGTCACGGCGCGGCTAGGCCCGCGCCCGATTTTCATTACGATCACACATCTTCGTAATATATATCGGCCGTTTCCGGCGTGGCTTTAACGTCCCGGGGAATTAATTTGGGCCCGTAGGGCCTGGTCGGCGACCGTCACTTTTTCTTTTGGTCGCCTTTCTTCGGCTCATTGTGCATGTAGTATTTTATGCCGGACCCCTTGCCGACCCCTTCCTTGAGGTCTCCCGCGCATGAGTTGCAGAAGCTCCCGGTGGTGATCGGCCTGCCGCATGATATGCAGGTCAGCGAGAAGCTCGCGCTGGCGATCTCCAGCCGACCCTCGCGTATATATTTTTCGATGAGCGTGACCGATATGTCGCACTCCGTGCTGATCTCCTGCATGGTCGCCTTGGGGTTCTCATACAGGTACTCCTTGATCCGCATGAAGCTCTTCTCCTCGGCCTCCTTGCACTCGATGCACACGATGGGGCCGCTGAGATAGTTGAATATCTTGTTGCAACGCTTGCAGTTCCTTACCTCCATATGCCCATTCCCCCCTTGGCCTCAGCCCAGCAGGAACTGCCTCGCGTACCTCACGTTGTCGAACAGCGCCTTCTCGATCAGCACCATCGCGTCCTCGCCGTTCTTGAGGCAGTAGTAGAACCTGTCGTTGTAGTGTATGAACTCGAAGACGTCGGTGTCCAGCACGTAAGCGTCCGTGTACTCTAGGGTCAGCCTTATCTCCGGCACCCCCGCGGGCTTCGGCCCGAAGTCCGTATCGCGCATCCTGATGGTTATGAGCTCGTAGAAGTAGTTCCGGAAGACGTTGAGCCCGTACCCGTCGTCCTTGACGACCTTCCTTCCGTTGAAGGTGAACTCCTCGAACTGCCTGTCGTCCGGGTCGAGGAGGATCGTCGACACGTCCGTGGCCCCGTCCATCTCCATCACTATCCGGGACACGTTTGTGATGTTGGCGAGGCATATGTAGCCCTCCACCATGTCCTTCATCGGCTTGTCGATGAACCTGACGTAGTCGGAGAACATGACGAAGACGTCCCCGCCGTCCCCGGCCAGCATCCCGTAGATCTCCTGGCCCTGCACCCTCTCGTAGCCCAGCGTCAGGACGAACGGGTCGCCGTCGTCCGTGTGCACCCGGAGCTCGTACCTCGGCCGGTCCAGGCCGTAGGGGGCCAGGTCCTCCGGCGCCTTGGCGACGTACTCGTACAGGTATATCTGGGGTATGATCTCGATCATCATGGCCAGCCCGTATATGTCGGCCACCACCTTGATGGGCTCGTTCATCCTCCAGCTGATGGTCTCGATCTGCTCTATCTCATACTCCACCGTCCCGTTCTTGAGGAGCGTGACCTTCCATATGTCGTCAGGGTCCAGCCGGGAGCCGATGTCCTTGGCCTTCAGGTCCGTGTACTTCAGCGCGAGGACGTCGCCGCGCGCCTTCGTGACCATGAACACCACGTATTCGCCCCGTATGCTCAGCATGGTGTAGTAGGCGTCCCTGGAGGGGTTGAGGTCGCCGATGTAGATGGTCTGCTCGTTGCCGTTCACCAGCCTGAACGTGACGGCCGTGGGCTTGTCCAGCCCGTACAGCGACAGGTCCTCGGGGCCCTCCTCTATCAGCGCGTCGACCCTGTAGCCGCTGACCTGGGCGCAGACCGTGTTCAGCCTGGTTTGGTCGAGCCTGAAGTCCTCGCGGCCCTCGACGACCCATACCCTGTCCGCCCCCCTATGGAAGGATAGGTCCACGTCGTCGCCCTTGATCGCCAGCCACTCGACCTCCTCCCTGTCGAAGTCGAATATGGCGTACTGCCTGTTGTCCTCCACCACGTATTCCGGCACGGCGGCGACGTAGAATATGGTCACCAGCACGTAGGCGGCGATGGTGGCGCCGAGCATAGCCACGGACGCGACCATGTTCTTGAAGATCCTCATAGGTGCCGCCTCCTGAGCCAGACGAAGAAGCCCGTCGCTAGGACCGCGGCCGGGAATGCGTAGGCCAGCGCGCTGTAGACCACGTCGGCCTGCGCCTGGGTTATCTCCAGGTTCGGTATGGTGTAGTACCTGGTTTCGACGATCTGCTCGGGCACGATGTCTATCATCCAGAAGAGGCTGTTGATGACGAAGTCCTTGGCGGCCGCGAAGTAGTTGGGTATCTGGCGGGCGACCGTGTCGGTGAAGACCTTCGAGTTGCCCATCACGAGTATGTGCGCCTCGCCGCGGTAGACCAACCTCTCGGCCATGGCCGCTATGGTGAGCGGGCCCACGTTGTCGTCGCCCCGCTCCGGGCTCACCGCCTCGCCGACGGCGGAGTTCGTCGTCTGGATCATGCGCCAGGTGGTCAGGTTCTCGCGGTCGTTCAGGAAGACCCTGACGCTCCTGCAGTCCTCGAGCCAGTAGTCGATGTCGCCCCTGATGATGGAGTTCGACCTGTTCTGCGCCATGATGTAGTAGTTGTTGTTCGGCACGTGGCGGCCCGCGTCGTTCTCCCTCACCTTGTCGTAGTTCACGGAGAGGTTGTACGTCTCG
>WRCU01000198.1 GCA_009783805.1 Oscillospiraceae bacterium | reverse complement strand
TCGTTCGGCGGGGAGGCCGTGACGGACGTCGGGTTCCATAGGAAGAGGATATTGGGCGCCGCCGAGAAGGAGCGCGAGGGCATGATGCTCCTTTTTGACGGCGAGGCGGTGGTGGGTTGGCTATGGATGGCGCCCCGGACGAATTCGGTCAGCGGCGAGAGGTACATGAGTTTCAAGAGCTTCGCCCTGGGCGGCGGCGACCTAGGCCCGAAGGGAGGGGCCGACGGCGCGGCGGCCGGCGACGCCCTCATGGAGGCGGGCATGGCCTATTGCAAGAAGCAGGGGACGGCGCGGGTCATCGGCAAGGTCCACTCGGAGAATCTTGCGATGAGGGCCGTCTATAAAAGGCACGGATTCAAGCCTACGCACGTGACCATGGAGCTCGAGGTCTGACCGTGGCCGGCGGGTCGGCGCCAGGCGCCGTGAAGTGCCTCGTCTGGGACCTGGACGGGACCGTTTGGGACGGGGTCCTCGCCGAGGGCGGCGTCGAGCCTTTCCCGGGAGTGGCCGAGGTCATGGATGGCCTGGACCGGAGGGGCGTGCTGCAGAGCGTGGCGTCGAGGAGCGACGCGGGGCTGGCGACGGCCGCGCTGGAGGGGATGGGGCTATTACGCTACCTCGTATGCCCGCAGATAGGCTGGGGGAGGAAGGGCGCGATGGTAGGCGCCGTCGCGAGCGGCCTGGGCATACGCATGGAATCCGTCGCGCTCATCGACGACGACCCGTTCGAGTTGAGCGAGGCGGCGTTCTCATGCCCCGGGGTAAGGACGTATGAGGCGTCCGAGAGGGACGAGCTGCTGAGCTACGCGGAGTTCGGGGCCGGCGGCAACGTGGGGGACGCGTCATGGCGGCGCAGGTCGGTGGAGGCGAAACTGAGGATGGAAGGGGCGATGGCCGCCTACGGCGGCTCGCGGCGCGGGTTCCTCAAGGGCTGCGGCATGGTCCTTACGGTCCGGTCGTCGGTTTCCGGCGGCCATGGCGGCGGCATGGGGCGGCCGATGGATATGGGGCGGGCGCTCGAGCTGCTGTCGAGGTCCGGCAAGATGGGCTATTATCCGGATAGGGCGAGGGCGGAGGCCGAATCATATTTCGGCGGCCTAGGCGCCGTAAGCACGCCGGACCCCCCCGACGGCGGCGTGCGGAGGATGGCGGTAACCGCGTGCCTGAAGGATAGGTTCGGCGACCATGGCTTGGTCGGCGCGGCGCTCATAACGGCGCGGGAAAGCCGAGCCGAGGTCGAAGCGTTCGCGATGTCATGCAGGGTGGAAGGCAGGGGCTTGGGGCCGGCCTTCTACGGTTGCGTGGCGCATGTGGTGGGAAGCGCCTTCGCGGGCGCGGGACGTCTCACGCAGGCGTACGCGGCAAACGGGTACAACGCGCCGCTCCTCGCGGCGATGAGGTCCGCGGGCTTCGTCCCCGCCCGCGGGGCGGCGGGTGGGCCGCGACCTGGCGGCGCGGGGCTGGGGGATAGGGATTCCGCGGGTGGGGTCGTCACGTTGGAATTGCGTTTGACCGGAATGGACCCCCCCGACCAAGATTGGCTGACAATTAGGTTCGAGTGAGGCGCGGAGGCGAGGCGGGGTGGGCATGCACGGTAGGCGCGCGGGCGAAGGGCCGCCGGCCCCTTGGGACGGCAAGGCCGACTTGGAGTCATGCGTCAAGGCGGTGGCGGCCCTGGCCGACAAGGTGGCGGGCATGTCAGGCGCCGATGGCGGGACGGTCCTGATAGGCAAGGGCGGCGTCCTGGACTCCCTGGACTTGGCCGCGTTCGTCGCCGAATGCGGTGAGGCGTTCGGCTTGGGCGTAGTCGGTTTCGAGGACGACCCGTTCCTCGATTCATTGGAAAGCGTCCGCTCATTCGCGGAATACCTGCTCAGGCTGAGGGACGGCCGTAAAGGCACGTAGCCGCGGACCGCTGCGAGTATGCGTAGGTCGCGCGCCCGCAACGCGGCCCGACAGGTCGGGGACCGGTCAGCCCGGGTCGCGGCCTGCGTGGGCGGCATCCGCCTGCCCGGTCAACCCGGGTCGCAGCCTGCGTGGGCGGCATCCGCCTGCCCGGTCAGCCCGGGTCGTGGCCTGCGTGGGCGGCATCCGCCTGCCGGTCAGCCCGGGTCGCGGCCTATGCGGACGGTAAGGGAGCCGCCGTCCAGGTCCAGCGTCCTTTCGGCCACATGGACCATCCCGGTGCATATCCGGGAAAGCGTCTCCTTCGCGATATCCGCCGCGTACCTGTCCAAGACGCCGGTCAGCTCGGGCGAATCGGTGGCAAAGGACAACAGGACCCTGTCGGACACCTCGAAGCCCGACTCCTTGCGCAGCAGCTGGCAGTTACGTAATATCTCCCTGTACAGGCCCTCCGCCTTGAGCTCCGGCGTGACTGCGGTGCATAGCGCCACCAAGGCTCCGCCCTCCGCCTTCGAGACGTCTTCCTTGTCCACGGTCAGCACGCTGAAGCAGTCCTTGTCTATGGCCACATCATATCCGGGCAGGGAGACGGGGTCGCCGCCCATCGCGATGGCCTCCCGCTCGGCCTGCGTAAGCCCGTCGAAGATGGTCTTGACCTTCCCGAGGTCCCCCTTGAGCTTCCTGCCCGCCACTTGGAAGTTCAATGCCACCGACTCGCGCGAGAGGGAGGTGAAGTCCGGCAGGAACGCTACCTCCTTCACGTTCAGCTCATCGCGCACGTAGCGCATGTACGGCGTCAGGGACCGGTACCCCTCGCCGAGGTACAGGGTCGATAGAGGCTGACGCACCTTAATGGACCGCTCATTCCTTATCCTGTGCGCCAAGGCTATGACCTGCCTAACCTTCTCCGTCTTTTCCAGGGCGGCGGAGTCGCACGGCCCCGCTGCCGGGAATTCCGTAAGGTGGACGGATGAGGCCTCGGAGCCGCCCTCATAGGCCAGGACCATGTCCTGCCATATCCTCTCAGCCATGAACGGCATTATGGGCGCCATGACCTTGACCATCGACTTCACGGCTCCATACAAGGCCTTATATGCGCACATTTTGTCGTCGTCGAGGCTCTCCTTCCAGAAGCGACGCCTATTGACCCGCACATACCAGTTCGAAACGTCGTCGACGAACTGCTCGAACTCACGGATCACCTCCGGCGGGTTGTAGCCTTCGTAGCCTTTGGCCGCCGCCGAGACGAAGGACGCCGTGCGGCTCCGCAGCCACAGGTCGGTCAGGTTGCCCCCGGCGCCGGCCGGCGACGGGTCCGCTATGCCCGGGCCGGGCCCGTCGATCTCCGCGTAGGTCATGAGGAAGGTGTATATATTCCAGAAGCCCAGCAGGCGCCTCCTCACGTCGTCGCCCAGCGAGAAGCCGAACCTGACGTCGCTGGCCATGGACGCGCCGGCGAACAGGTAGCGCACGGCGTCGGCCCCCATCCTCTCGGCGGCCTCCTCGAACTGGATCATGAAGCCGGTCTTCGAGAATTTCGCGCCCGTTTCGGACAGGACCCAGTTGTTCGTTTGGACCTTCTCATAGGGCGCCTTGCCGCAGATGGCCACGCTCATGAAGAGCAGCGAGTAGAACCACAATCGCACCTGTTCCTGCATCTCTATGACCCATTCCGCCGGGAAGTTGAGTTCCCAATCCTCTCGGTCGGAAAAGTAGCCCAGCGTCGAGAACGGCACTATGCCGGCGTCGAGCCAGACGTCGCCGACCTCCGGCACCCGCCTCACCTTCGCGCCGCATTTGGGGCACTTGATCGCCACTTCGTCTATCCAAGGCCGGTGGAGCTCAGGGACGCCTTCCGAGGCGCCGCCGCTCAGCTCGGACAACTCAACCTTCGAGCCGACCACGGTGAGCGTCCCGCAACCCTCGCATGGGTAAAAAGGCAGGGGCAGCCCGTAGTACCTCTTCCTCGAGATGTTCCAGTCGCCCATGTTGTTGAGCCAGTCGGCCATGCGCTTACCGATGAAGGCCGGCTCCCAGCGCACGGTTTGGGCGGCCTCCAGGAGCCTCGGCCTGATCCCGTCCGTGCGTATGTACCATTCGCTGACCAGCCTGAACAGGACCTCCGTCCTGCACCTCCAGCATACCGGGTAGCTGTGGGCGTATTCCATGGTGGAAAACAACTTGCCCTGCTCCCTGAGCCCGCCGAACACGACGTCCGCGGCCTCCGAGGCGGTCAGCCCGGTCAGGCTCCCATAGCCTTCGAGGAACCTGCCCGACTCGTCTATGGGGCATACCTCGGGCAGTCCGAGCCCCTTGCCCAACTCGTGGTCCTCGGCGCCGCAGCCGGGCGCTATGTGCACGAAGCCGCTGCCCTCACTGGCGTCCAC
>WRCU01000197.1 GCA_009783805.1 Oscillospiraceae bacterium | reverse complement strand
CTCCCGATGTTCCTCCTTAGGTTCTGCAGCGCGTTCGTGACTATGTACATCCCCTGAGCCTCCCTCCCCGCCTCACGTCAGGCGGGCGTCAATCCCCATGGCCTGCGGCCGTTTCATAGGGACACTATAAGGCCCCGTTGTTAATGGGGGGCGAAGCGATTGTGGACGATCGTTGAACATTTCGGCCCATACCGTGAACCGTCGGTTAACGTAGGCGCTCAGCTCGGCCCCGAAGCCCTCCCGGCCCCGCCCGCGTTCAACGCGAACCCGAAGCCCGCGCCGCACAGCGCGCCGACTATGTGCGAGATCCTCGATATGTCGTCGCTGACCGTGAGGCCGCTTACCACCTCGTTGCCGATGTACAGCGCGCCCACGAGCAGGACGGTGACCGGCAGCCTGCCTTCGCGCACGTTGGTGAACGAGGCGAGCAGTATGAGCGTAAAGACGAACCCGCTGGCCCCCATGAGCATGGTCCCGCGGAAGAAGGCCACGTTTATCAGGCCCGTCGACAGCGCCGTCACGAACAGCATCCCCAGGAGGCTCCTGGATCCGTACTTCTCCTCAATAAGCGGGCCCAAGGCCAGAATGAACAGGAAGTTGCCCGTATAGTGCGCGAAGTCGGCATGGACGGCCACATGGGTGACCGCCCTGAGGTACATGAGCGGGTCCGCCCACGAGGTGTACCTCGCCGCCAAGAACCGGGCCGCCTCCCCGCCGGTCAGGGCGTCCGCCCCGAGCGTGAGCGCCGAGGCCAGGGCGAAGCCTATGATGACCGGCGAGTTCAGGCTGATGGGCCATGCGCCCTTCCGTCTCATGGCAGCGCGTTCCCGGCCGCCTTGTATATGGCGTACCAATCCTCGCGCGACATCGCCACGTCCGCCGCCTTCGCGCACTCCGCGAGCCGTGAGGCCTTCATGGTGCCCGTGATGGGCTGCATTCTGGCTGGGTGCCTGAGCATCCAGGCCATCACGGCCGTCGTCTCCGACACGCCGTACCTACCCGCCACCTCCGTTATCACGCCGTTAAGGGAGGCGAACTTCGGGTTCCCCAAGAAGGCGCCCTCGAAGGACCCGTGCTGGAAGGGCGACCAAGGCTGCACCGTAACCCCCTTGAGCCGGCAGTAGTCCAGGACTCCGCCGTCACGCGAGACCGCCGAGTCGCTCATCGTGTTGACGTTGATGCCGACGGAGACCATGGTGGCGTTCGTCACGCTGAATTGTAGCTGGTTCGCCACGATCGGCACGGTAAGGTACCTTTCGAGCAAGGCCATCTGCATGGGGTTATGGTTCGAGACGCCGAAATGGCGTACCTTGCCGCCCTTCGCCAGCCTTTCGAAGGCCCGTGCGACCTCCTCGGGATCCATGAGCGCGTCCGGCCTGTGCAGCAGGAGGACGTCCAGATACTCCGTCCTCAGCCTTCTCAGGGTCCCGTCGACGGACCCGATGATGTGTTCTTCGGAGAAGTCGTACATCCTGCCCGGGACGATCCCGCACTTCGACTGCAAGAACAGCCCCTCCCTAACGGATGGGCCGATGCCGGCCGCCTCGGCGAAGGCCTCCTCGCTGCGCCCCCCCCCGTAGATGTCCGCATGGTCGAAGAAGTTCATGCCCAGTTCCAACGCGGCGCCCACGAAGGCCCTCGCCTCCTTGGGTTCCAACGACCCTATCCTCATGCACCCCACGGCCACCGTGGGGACGTCCATGCCCGAGCCGCCCAGCCTTATGGTCCTCATCATCCCTCACCCCCGCTTTCCATCACTTTCAGCCAAACCGCGCACTCGACGCGTTTGCGCTCCATTTCGCACCCCAGGGCGTACGTCCCGCCTATCCCGCCCCCATACCGCAGGGACGAGCTGGCGCACCCGCCGCCGCAGTGGAACCTCGCCCAGCATCCGGCGCAGTCCGCCTTCGTGCTGAGGTTGGTCGACTTGAACGCGTCCATCAGGCCCGCGTCCTGCTCCCCGTATATGCCGCCGATCCGGTACCCTTCCATCCCCACGAACTGGTGGCACGGATATAGGCCGCCGTCGGGGGTCACCGCCATATACTCATAGCCTGCGCCGCATCCGGCCATCCTCTTGGCCGCGCAGGGTCCCCCTTCCAAATCCACCTCGAAGTGGAAGAATTCCAGCCTCTCGCCGCGCCTCCGCCTCTCCCAGACCGCCAGGGCCAGACGCTCGTACTCCAGGAGCACCGCCGGCAAGTGGGCCTCGCCTAGCTCCAAGCCGCCGTCCCAGGATGACGCGACGGGCTCCACGGAGACGCGCTCGAACCCGAGGTCCGCCAAGTGCGCCACGTCGGCGGCGAAGTCCAGGTTGCGGTTCGTGTACGTCCCGCGGACGTAGTAGCCTTTGCCGCCCCTCATCCCGACCATGGCCTTCGCGCCCCTTACGGCGGCGTCATAGCTGCCCGACCCGTCCGCCATCACGCGGCAGGCGTCGTGGACCTCCTTCCTCCCGTCCAAGCTGAGGACGACGTTGTCCATGTGCCCATTGATGAACCCCATCATCCCGTCGTCCAGGCCCACCGCGTTGGTGGTGATCGTGAACCTTATCTCCTTGCCGGCCTTCCCCGCCTCCGCCTCCCCATGCGCCACGGCCGCCTTCACCGCGTCGAAGGCCAGCGTGGGCTCGCCGCCGAAGAAGTCGACCTCCAGGCTCCTCCTGCCGCCGGACTTACGGATCAGGAAGCCGACCGCGTCCATGGCCACCTTCGGGGCCATCCTGGCGCGGCCGCCGCCGAACCTGCCGGCCGATGCGAAGCAGTACCCGCACCTCAGGTCGCAGTCGTGCGAGACGTTGAGGCAGAGGGCCTTCAGCGACGACCCGACGCCGGCTCCCGGCGCCCCCCCCCAAAACGTGCCTTCCGTGAAGAGGTCCCCGTCTGCCGTCAGGCCCCTAATCTCCTCGAGGGCCTCGGCCACGCACGCCTTCCCATGCTTGGCCGACAAGGCTTCCGCCACCGGCCCTTCGGGCAGGCCGACCTCCCCGCCGGCGCCGTCCGGGCGGCCCTCGCGCGCGTCTATGACGGCCCTCAGGACGTCGTAGGCGACGTCGTCGAGCGCGTGCACGGCGCCGCCGTTCACGTCGATGGCGATGTTCTTGCCGAGCAGCCTATATGCGTGAACCAAGGAGGCTCCCCCACGCCAAAAACGGAGCCATGCCGAAGGACCGGCATGACCCCTTAGTAACATCTAATGTATGCCTGACGGCGGCGCAGGCCCACGCGCCGACCCTAGCCCGCCTAGCCGGCCCGGGACCCCAGCATGCCCAGGTTCGGGCGCCCGCCCTTAGGCCCGGCCCGCCGCCGCGCGTTCGGCCGCCTCGGCCTCCGGCGCCCCGGCCCCCTCGCACCGCTGGTTCCCCACCGTGCATGAGGTCTTGCATGCCGACTGGCACGACGAGCGGCACTCGCCGCAACCCTTCGACTCCAGGCCCTTGCCGTACGTCGACCTAGCCACCGTCCTTATGTGCCTCAATATAAGTCCGCCTCCTTTGCACCCATCCGTCCCGGCGCCCTACCCGGGCCTCAGACCTCGAGCGAGTTCTCTATGTCCTTGACGGCCGTCTTCTTAAAATTTATAAGCGTCTTCTCGATGCTGGTCTCCAGGACTATCTCATCGTCGTCCATGCTCATGACCTTGCCGACCACCCCGCCGATCGTGACGACGCGGGAGCCGACCTGGAGCCCGCCCATCATCTCGCGCATCTTCCTGTCCTTCTTCCTTTGGGGCCTAATGATCATGAAGTACGATAAGGCCACGAACATGGCGATGACGATCACGTAGTACATCGTGGTGTCCATCATATCTTTTCGGTTTCCTTCCATGGCTTTTTGGTTGTGGATGGAGTATAGCACCGGCCCGCCGGCATGGCAATCGCCAGGCGCCGCGCCCGAGGGGACGCTCAGGTGACGCTCAGGCGTAGCCGAGCCTCGCCAGGGCCCCCGCCTTGTACTCCGGGAACCGGCCCTCCCGTATGGCCTCGCGCGCGCCGCGCATAAGGCCCTGCGTGAACGCGACGTTGTGCAGCGAGACGAGCCTGAGCCCCAGTATCTCCCCGACCTTTATGAGGTGCCTTATGTAGGCCCTGGAAAAATGGGAGCAGGCGTAGCATCCGCACTCCGGGTCCAGCGGCCCCTCTTGCGCCGCGTAGCGGGCGTCCCGGATTATCACCCTGCCCGAGGAGGTCATGGCCGTGCCGTTCCGCCCCATCCGGGTGGGCATGACGCAGTCGAACATGTCCATGCCCGCCGCGACGCCTTCCAGCAGGTAGTCCGGTGAACCCACCCCCATCAGGTACCTG
>WRCU01000196.1 GCA_009783805.1 Oscillospiraceae bacterium | reverse complement strand
GCCGCCCCGCCAACCCGCGAGACGGAATACCCCGGATTTATCGCGGGCCTCACCCCATCGTTGAAGAGCTCCGTTTCCAAGTATATCTGACCGTCCGTGATGGATATGACGTTCGTCGGTATGTAGGCCGCTATGTCCCCCTCCAGCGTCTCCACCACGGGGAGCGCGGTCATCGTGCCGCCCCCCATAGCCTCGCTCAGGCACGCGGCCCTCTCGAGCAGGCGCGAGTGCAGGTAGAATATGTCCCCAGGATAGGCCTCCCGCCCGGGCGGCCTGCGCAGGAGCAGGCTCATCGCCCTGTACGCGACCGCGTGCTTCGACAGGTCGTCGTAGACTATGAGGACGTCCCTCCCCGACTCCATCCACTCCTCGGCCATGGAGCAGCCGGCGTAAGGCGCTATGTACTGGAGCGGGGCCGAGTCGCCCGCGGTGGCCGCCACCACCGTGGTATAGTCCATCGCGCCCATCTCCCGCAGCACCCCCACGGTATGGGCCACGGTCGACGCCTTCTGCCCTATCGCCACGTACACGCAGAGCACCCCGGAGTCCCTCTGGTTGATGATCGCATCCAACGCTATCGCCGTCTTGCCCGTCTGCCGGTCGCCGATGATCAACTCACGCTGCCCCCTGCCGATGGGCACCAACGAGTCGATCGCCTTGATCCCCGTCTGGAGCGGCACGTCCAGCTCCCTCCGCGCTATGACCCCCGGAGCCGGGCGCTCGATGGCCTTCGTGCCCGCGACGACGGCGCCTTTCCTGTCCAAGGGGCGCCCCAGCGCGTCGACCACCCTGCCGATCAACGCGTCGCCTACCGGGACCTCGGCCATCCTGCCCGTCGCGGAGACCGGGTCGCCCTCCTTGATGGCCGAGTCGGGCCCCATGATGACCGCGCCGATGCTGTCCTCGTCCAGGTTGAGGGCCATGCCCATGACCCCAGACGGGAACTCCAGCAGCTCACCGCTCATGGCGTTCCTAAGGCCGAAGACCCTGGCTATGCCGTCACCCACCTGGATGACGTAGCCCGCCTCCGATACCGAGATGCCGGATGAGAGGGACCTGATGCGGCTCTTGATCACCGCGGACAGCTCGTCCGGGTTGAGGCCCATCACGCGCCACCCCCCGCCGGCCCGCCGATCAGGCGCATCCTCATGTCCGAGAGCCGCCTGCGTATGCTGTGGTCCATGAGCATCCCATCCACGAGGACGTACATCCCCCCTATCAAGGATGGGTCCACCCTATGCACGATCCTGACTTCCTTCCCCAGCTTCCCCGAGAGCGTGCCGCGTATGGCGCCCAGCCTCTCCCCGCCCATCGCGTCGGCGGTCACCACGGTCGCCCAAGTGACGCCCCTGCGCCTTTCCGCCCCATCCAGGAAGGCCTCCAGCGAGGGCTCGATCAGGTGCCCGCCGTTCCTTCCCACCATCATCCTTATGAACCCCATGACGGCCCCGACGTCCCCCGACCCGCCTTGGTCGCCGAAGGCGGCCAGCTTCCCGGCCTTCGGTATCCCGGGATGCGCCATTATCCGCCTCACCTCCGGATCGCGGGCGACCGCCAGGCATTCGGCCGCCTGGGCCTCGGCCTCGCCCAGCCCGCCGCACTCGATCGCCATGGACAGCAGGATGGCGCCGTACCTTTCCGTCAGCTCGGCCAACTCAAGCCCTCCAGCTCCGTCATCACGTCGTCGTACAGGCGGTCCTGCAGGGCGCGGTCCATGGACCTCTCTATAAGCCTTTCGGCCATCAGGGACGAGACCTCTATGATCCGCAGGCGCATCTGCTCCTCCGCCCGCTCCCTCTCCAGCTCTATGCCGGCCAATGCCCTCTCCCACATGGCGTTGACCTCCCTCTTCGCGTCCATGAGCGTCTGGTGGCCCTTCTCCGTCGCGAGCTGACGGGCCCGTTCCAATATCTCCACCCGCTCCAGCTCCGCCTCGGTGAGCTTCCGCTCATAAAGGGCCTTCATCCCCATCGCCTCGGCCATGTCAGCGGCCGCCCGCTCCATCTGCGACCTAATCCCTTCGCTGCGGCCCCGCATGAACCTCAGGACGGGCCTGTACAGGATGAGCGAAAGCGCGGCCGCGAGGATCGCAGCGTTCAGCAGCTGTATCAGGATGCTGGCGACGGTCTGCCCATCCAGCCCGAACAGCCGCCCTTCGGGGACGGCGGCGGACAGCGCGCCGAACAGCCGCCCTTCGGGGACGGCGGCCAACAGGCGCGGCGTCATCGCACGAAACCGATGTAGATGGGTATGAGCGGGTTCGCGAACAGGATGACTATCGCGATCAGGAGCCCGTATATGCCGGACGTCTCCGCCATGGCCAGGCCGACGAACATGGCGGTCCTGATGGAGTCCGCGGCCTCGGGCTGCCTCGCGATCGACTCGATGGCGGCGACGGCTATCCTCGACTGCCCGAACGTGGTCAGGAATCCGTTGAACAGGGCCACTACGGCCGCCGCGTGCGCGGCGATGATGATGAGGGCCAATGGGTCCATCTTATGCTCTCCCCTTTCGCGTGTCGGGGGCGGGTCCTCCGCCCCTCAGGTCCTTAAGCCGGTTCCGTCGCGGCGACCCCTATGAAGGAGGCGCTCAGTATGCAGAATATGTAGGCGTGCAGGGACGCTGTGAACAAGTCGAAGTACACGTGCAGCACGGCCGGCACGCCTATCCTCGCGTAGATGGGCGCCAGCTCGTATATGAGCGTCATTATGATGAGGCCCGACAGCACGTTCCCGTACAGACGGAAGCTGAGCGAGACGGGCCGGGCCAGCTCCCCTATGAGGTTGAGCGGCAGCAGGACGGGGTTGGGCTCTATGAAGCTCTTCAAGTACCGCATCCCCCTATGCCTTACCCCCATCGCCTGTATGAGCGCGAACGTACCGAACGCGAGCGCGAACGTGGTGGCCCAGTCGGCCGTCGGCGGCCTGATCCCGACTATGCCGCCGACGATGGAGGCCCCGATGATCGCGAAGACGGCGAAGAACCAGTTCCCCAGCCAAGAGAGCCTCTCCCCCGCCGCGCCCCCGACCAACTTGTCCACGGCGGAGACGGCCGCCTCCACCGCGTTCTGCATCCCCGTCGGCACCGCGCGCGGCTTGCCGATCACGGCTCTGGCCATGACGGCGAGCGCTATGAGCGCGGCCATCACGATCCAGGTGTTGACTATGGTCCGCGTTATCCAGACTTCGAATCCGAGGACCTCGAACGTGAACACGTTCCTGACGCTAAGGTCTACCAACGGCCTTTACCCCCCAGCGGAACCTCATGGCGACCGTGGCCGCCTGATAAGTCAATGCCCCCGCCACCGCCCCCCACACGTCGAGGATAGGCGCCGACGCGCACAAGGCCACCGCCGCCCCGGTGACGGCCAGCCTGACCATGTGCTGGACCCTCACATAGCCGCCCGCGGCCTTCCCGTCCATGGCCATCGCCTTGTCGACCGCCCTCCTCAGCATCCTCAGCTTGAGCACGTTGACCGAGGCGCACAGCGCCACGCTCGCCGCGAACGGCAGGGCCTCCGGCGATCGGCGGATCGCCGCGCAGGCCACCATCGCGGCGGCGGCGGCCGCGGCAATCACCCGCGTCATCCTGCCGACCGCCATGTCCACGTCCATTTGGCCCGAACCGACCCCGGCCTTGCCCGTCGTCCCCGCGGCCCCGCTCATTTCTTGCCCCCTAAAAGGAAGATGGCCCTGAAGGCGGCCCCCAACCCCAGCAATGAGCATAGGAGCAGGATCCAGGGCGATGTCCCCAGCTTCTCATCGAGGAACCTGCCCGCCAGGACCCCGGCCAGTATGCAGACGATGATCGTCAGCCCGACCTGCGAGAAGAACGCGACCGCGTTCGTGGAACCCACGCCTTTCTTGGTTCCGCCCATGGCAAGCAGCAACCCTTCCTACATTAATGATGGATCTCTATGTACGTCGGATAATCCTTCACGAGCACGGCCGGGATGGACGGGTTGGGCGAACGCCCGGGGGCGGCCTCCCCCGCGTCGGCCACCGACGCCTCCTGGCTGCTGCCGTTGAAGGAGTCGTATATGACCGCCTTGCTCACCTTCATGCCGGGGAACCGGAAGTCCGTTACGACCTCGGTGACCCCGTCGGAAAGGGGCGCGTCGACCCATGCGCACACCATCGACCTTTGGCCGCCGCCGCTCCTCAGCGTGAACGCGACCAGTCTATCCCGCTCTGAGGCCTCCATGGCGAAGTCCGCCGCGTAGTACCCGTCCATGATGCTGGCGATGTTGCGGAGCGCGTAGTATGAGGGCTTGGGCTGGTTCGGCACGGCCGCCTGCGAGGGCACCGTTGTCCTGCACAGAGCCTGG
>WRCU01000195.1 GCA_009783805.1 Oscillospiraceae bacterium | reverse complement strand
TGGAAGGGCTCAGGCGCAATTCGATCAAGGCCGAGGCCGTCAGGTCGGTATGCGTGGACGGCACCTCCGGCACGGTCATTCCCGTGGGCGGGGGCGGTGAGGCGCTCCATAACGCCGTCATGTACGACGACGCGAGGGCGAGGGGCCAGGCGGAGGCGGTGCGGGGGGCGTTCGCCGAACACGAAAAGAGGATGGGCTACGCGTTCAACGCCTCGTTCGCCTTGCCGAAGATCCTGTGGTTCAAGGAGGAACTGCCCCGCGTTTATGAAAAGGCGGCGTTCTTCCTGCACCAGGCAGACTACATGGTCGGCAGGTTATGCGGCTTTTTCGGCGTCACGGACTACTCGAACGCCCTTAAGGCGGGCTACGACCTGCTGAGCATGGAATGGCCGGATGGCCTGATCAGCGGCATCGGGCTCAGCGCGGGCAAGCTGCCGAAGGTGCTGCCGCCCGGCGAGGCCTTCGCCTCCGTATCAGGCGAGGCCGCCCGGGCGTTGGGCCTGTCCGAAAGGACCGCGGTCGCCGTCGGCTCCACGGATGGGTACTCATCCGCGTTGGCAGCCGGAACCGTCCGGGAGGGGGACTGGGCCTCGGTGGTCGGGAGCACGCTCGTCTTGAAAGGGGTCACCGGAAGGCTGCTTACCGACCCGAACGGCAGCGCGTACTCGCATAGGCTGCCGACCGGCGACTGGATGCTCGGCGGGGCTTCGAACGTCGGCGGTGCGATCCTCAACGGATTCGCCGCAGGCGGGTTCCGTGCGATGGACGAGGCGGCGGGGAAGGCCATCCCGACTGGGGTCAGGTGCTACCCCCTCACAGGCAGGGGGGAGCGCTTCCCGTTCGTCGACGGCAAGGCGGAGGGCTTCTACTTCGGCGACATATCGGGCGGTAGGCTGTACCCAGCCATAATGGAGGGGATAGGCTTCGTGGAGAGGCTTTCGTACGAGCGCATGGCCGCCATGGGGGCGCGGGTGGGCGACGTGGTGAGCTCGGCGGGGGGGGCATGCAAGAGCGACGTTTGGCTGAGGATCAGGGCCTCCATATTGAATAAGGCGATCAAGGTGCCGCTGCACATCGACGCGGCGATGGGGTCCGCGATCCTGTCGGCCATGGCGCATTTCGGGGGCCTGGGGGAGGCGGCCGACTCAATGGTCCGCGTCAGGAAGACGGTGGAGCCGGACGGCGCGCTCGTCGGCGGGTATGGGGAGCTCTACGGGCGCTTCCGCGAGGATTGCCGCAAGGCTTACGGCATATAGGCGCATGACGCGCCGCGGCTCGGATGGGCGCGGCGGCCGCGGGGCATTGCGGCGGCCGCGGCCCGCCGGGATGCGGGGGGCTCTATGGGCATATACAAAGACTGCGACATACGCGGGAGGTACGGGTTTGAGCTGGGCACGGAGGAGGCCTTCCTCATAGGCCGCGCGGTCGGCTCGATCATCGTCGGTAGGCGCTGTGCGCGCCTCCCTTCCCATGCCGGGGGGCCTTATGTGATCGTGGGGGGCGACTTGAGGCCTTCGACGGGGGCCCTCAAGGAAGCCCTCATGGACGGCCTGAACGCGGAGGGGGTGTACGTTGCCGACGTCGGCACCTTGCCCACCCCGGCCTTCTACCATGCCCTCGGGGGGAGCGGCGCCTCCGGGGGGGTGATGGTGACGGCCTCCCACAGCCCGCCCGACCACAACGGATTCAAGGTCACGCTGGGTGAGGGCCCGATCACGGTTGGGGACATGGGCGAGATCGAGGCGAAGGTCGGGTCGCTGAGGGCGGGCGCAAGGCCCGGACCCGCAGCGGGCCCGGGGGGCCGCCGCGAAGGGGACGCAGCGGCGGGCGCTGGCGCGGCGGGGATGGCGGCCACGCCTACCGCGACCCCGTGCGGGGCCCGCGTCCGCGGCAACGGCCTGAGTTTCGGGACCGGCATGAGGGCGCGGGCCGACGTCCGCGGCTCGTACGTCGCCTCCTTGGCCGACGCCTACGCCGGGCTTCCCTTCGGCGGCGGAGGCGGGGCCGGGGGTCCGGGGGCCGCGGGAGACGCCCCGCGGGTCGGGGCCTTGGGCGCGGCGGGACTCACGGCGGCCGTGGACTGCGGGAACGGCGCCATGTGCGGCCTGGCGGCTGAGGCGCTGTCGCTCGTCGGGGTGAGGGTACTGGAGCTGTTCGGAGAGCCGGACGGACGGTTCCCCGGCAGGGGGCCCAACCCTACGGACCATTCTTGCCTAGGCGCGCTGTGCGCCATGGTAGCCGAGCGCGGCGCCGACTTCGGGGTCGCCTTCGACGGCGACGGCGACAGGGCCGTCTTCGTGGACGACATGGGCCGCCCGGTGGACGGCGAGCGCGCCTTCGCGCTCATGGTGAAGGGCGGCCGGTGGGGCAGGGGGGACCGTTCGGACGGCGCTTCGGCCGCCCCCAGGTTCGTGTATGACCTAAAGTCGTCGTCGGCGGTCAGGAGGGCTATAGAGGAGGCGGGCGGCGTGCCTCTGATGGCGCGGAGCGGCCATACCTTCATAAAGAGAGCTTTCTTGGAAAGCGGGGCCGCGATGGCCGGGGAGATCAGCGGGCACTTCTTCTTTTTCGGCATCGGGGGGGACGACGGGCTGTTCGCCGCCATGGCCATGGCCAAGCTGCTGGGATGTACGGGCGGGACGCTCTCCTCGATGCTGGACGCCATTGCGATGCCGCCCATCACGCCGGACCTTAGGCTGGACTGCGCGCCGGAGGGCCAGGACGGGATCCTGCGGGCCATCGAGGCGTTGGGCGAGGGCCATACCGTCACGCGCCTCGACGGCGTCAGGATCGAGTTCCCGGACGGCTGGGTCCTGGCGAGGAAATCGGTCACCGCCAGCCAGATCACGCTCAGGGTCGAGGCCGCCGACGGCGCGTCGATGGACCGCATCCGTCGGCTGCTCACGGATGCGGTCCCTGAGACGCGCTCCATCCTATAAGGTCGACTCTGCCCCGCGGACGCGCGTAGGCTCGGCGCGCATGCGGCGACGTTCGGCCATGCCCGGCGGCATGCCTGACCCGGGGGAGGACCGGGCGCCTGACCGCCTTAGTCCCTCGCGTTCACGACCTTCTTCACCTTGAACTGCGGCAGGTAGTCCTTGCTGGCCTCGAACATCTCGTTGACCATGTCCTTTATCTCATCGAAGCCGCAAACGGCCGAGGTGAGCGGGTCGTAGCATATGGCCTGGAAGACCTTCCTGGCGTCACCGGTCAGGCACGCCTCCACGGCCATCTCCTCTATCTGGGCGCTGATGTTCACCAGCAGGGCCACCTGGGGCGGCAGGGCGCCGACGGCTATGGGGTCGAGGCCCCGCCTGCTCGCGAGCACCGGTACCTCCACGCAGCAGCCTTGCGGCAGGTTGCTGATGATCCCGCGGTTCAGGACGTTCCCGTTGAACTCGAACATCTCGTTGTCGCCGAAGCACGCGTTGAATATGTACGCCGCGTACTCGTGGCCCCTCTTGAGGTGGACGTTGGGGTCGGCGAGCCACTTCTCGATCTCGTCCTTCCAGTCGTCCTCCCTCTTCAGGTAGCTGTTCAGGCAGTATCCGTATACGCCCGGGTTCCATCCGGTGCCGGCCTCACAATATTTCTTAATGAGGTCCTCGCGCTTGCGGAACCAGGCGTTGTACTCCGAGTTGTGGCCGCTCGACTCGGTCACGTACAGGTCGAGGTTGAGGAACATCTCGTTCCTGACGATCTCGTTCTCGTAGACCTCCTTGCGCTTCATGGCCTCTCGGATGAGCGGGTACGCGTCCTTGCCGTTCCACTTGAAGTCGATGTAGAAGGCCTGATGGTTGATCCCCGCGCACTTGTACGTGACCTCACCCATCGGCGCGCCTATCCAGTTCGCGAGCATCTCCGCGGTGCCCTGCACGCTGTGGCAGAGCCCGGACATGATGACCTTGGTCTCGCCCTGCACGATCCTGCACAGCATGGCCATGGGGTTCGTGTAGTTGAGGAATATCGCCTGCGGGCAGTAGCGCTCGATGTCCCTGGCGATGCTCATCATCACCGGGGCGGTCCGCAGGAACCTGAAGATGCCCGAAGGCCCGCGCGTGTCGCCTATGTTCGTGTCCACGTTATATTTCTTCGGGATCTCGATGTCGTGGCGCCAGACCTTTACCCCACCCGCCAGGATGGTGCACAGCACGCCGTCCGCGCCCTCGAGGGCCTCCCTGCGGTCCATGGTGGAGGTTACCTTGGCGGGGTAGCCGCCCGCCTTCACGATCTTCTCCACCGCCTTCGTGATGTACCCCAGGCGCTCGGGGTCGATGTCCATCAAGGCTATCTCGGCGTCCGCGAACGCCGGGAAGGTCAATATGTCCTTGACCAGTGTCCTGGTGAAGCCGAAGCT
>WRCU01000194.1 GCA_009783805.1 Oscillospiraceae bacterium | reverse complement strand
GCGTGGGCGGCGTCTGCGTCTGCGCCATGTCCGAAGGCTCCGTCATGGGGTTCTCGCGCGTAGCCGACGGCATCCCCATCCTCCGAGTCTTCCTTGGGTGCTCCTCGCGGTCGGGTGACCAGCTCTCAGTGGACCCTGCGCTCATACCGAAAGCCGTCCGCTACGCGGACATACTGCGGATGGGCTTGCTTCCGCGCGGCTGCCTGATCACCGTGAAGGATGAGGTCAGGTCGCTCAGACCCATCGGCGTTCCGCCGGGCTTCAAGGTGGCCTATCGGTTCGACCGGCGGTTCAACTACCTGCAGAGGCATTCGGAGGACGGCTTCCGCTACATAGGCCATTCATGGTTCATGTCGCGCGACGCCTACTTCCGCTTGGGCGGCATAGGCCCGAAGGACGAGGCGTGGCTGTGCACCGGCCGCATCCCGCCGGCCAAGGCGGTCATCTTCCTGCGCGACGCGGCGCCGGCCATGCGAGGCCGCGGCATCCCCATCCACTGTGACGTCGCCTACGATCCCAGGGAGGCGTACCGCGTGTTCGTCAGCCGCCTCGACGGCGGAGGCGTCGGCTTCCAGGCCGTGGGTCGCGACGGTCTGGACCTGGCCGATGTGCGCGGCCTGCGCTACATAGGCGGGCACGTCATCTCCGGCGGCGCCATATGCCGCGGCAGCCCGCTGCCCCCGGCCAAGGTGGCCGAGGACGGTGGCACGGCCACGTTCGAGGTAGGGCCCGGCGAGGCGGCGGCGTTTCGGGAACGCGCCTATCCCGCGCTCAGGCCGTGGCTGCATGACCCGGACGGGATCGTGGCCGCCTTCCTGGACGGCGGGATCGGCGCGTCGGCCATGGGCGGTACGGGGACACCCCCGCGCGGAGGCTTCCGCGAGGCGGCCATGCGCTATTACGGCGCGTTCCGCGAGGAGCCCACGCCTTACGCGGCCGCGGTCGGCCGCATAGCGTCCCACGACAGCCTGAACGGAGGGCAGCTGGCCTATTACCTCCACATGAAATGCCTGATACGCGACGGGGCGCCCATAAACGCGTCGGAGGCGTACCTGGAGCTGTACGTTCGGGAGCTGCTCGCGGCCTCGGAGGAACCCGGCTTCGCTGGGGGTTCCACCCTACCCTCGCTGCTCCATCTGCTCACCCATTACCATTCCCAATTAAACGGCATCCCCATGGCTTGCGTCATAGGGGACTACATCGCCAGGAACGGCGCCAGGCTCCCCGACGATTTGGCACTCTCCTCCCTGCCCGCGTGGCTGGCGGACCGCATGGCGAACCTATGTCTATGGCAGTGCGAAAGCGGCATGTCCGCGTTGGGCCCTGGCTTGGCCGAGCACCTGGCCTCGTGCGCGCCCTTAAAACCGGTCCTGTTGAGCCGGGCCGCCTTGCCGGCCAATGAAGGGACTGTCGCCGATCGGCTGCTCGGCCTCCACGGCCATATAGCGGCGAAGGCCATAGCGTATGTGGAGGCCCAGTCCGGCTCGCCGCTGCGGTCCCCGGACGTCGCCCTGACCAAGGTCGTTCGCCCCGCGTACGGGTCCCTGCATATAGGGGGGGATGCCATGGGGCTAGTCAGGTACTCCGTCCCCGACCATATGGGCGACGCCGGCTTCAGGCGCAGGCTTCGGTTCATAGCCAGGGCTCTGGAGCTGGCTTACAGGAAGGCCTTGGATCCCAAGGCGAGGCCCTTCGACTTGGGAGACGCGTACCGGGGGGAGTCGGCGGAGCGCATAGCGCTGGGTATAGCCCGGTACGTATCCGGCCTGGCCGACGGGCGGCTTCCATCCGACGCCCGTGGAGCGGGCGGCCTGCCGGAGGTCGGCGGCCGCGGGACGGTGGAGATAGACGGGGCGAAGGTGCGGCTGCTGATGGCTGAGTCGGAGCGGGTGACCGAGATGATGTCGGCCGACGTGGACCCGGACCCGCCGACTCCGCCATCGGATAGGCCGGGCATGGGTCAGCCCGCCGGCCCGCGGCCGGCCGCCGCGCCCTCACATGGGCCATCCGCGGATATCGCGCCGATGCCCTCCGACGTTCCCGGGCCGCTAGGCGGCCATACCGACCCGGTCGGCGGGCTGTCGGGACCTCATGATGGGCGCGAACGCTACCGCCGCCTATTGGAGGCGCTCGGGCCAGGCCCCGCGGCTTTGGTCCGCATGGCCGCGCGCGGCGCGGGCCGTCCGGAGATGGAGCGCCACGCCGATGGCTGCGGCTCCACCCTGCCCCTGCTCGCCGACGCCGTCAACGCCCTGGCCGTGGAGGCCACCGGCGACGTGATCTTGGAAGGCGAGCCGGCACCCCGCATCGTCGAGGATTACGCCGGCATGATTGCCGAGGCCCTCGAAGAAGCCATGGGCGAAGGCGAATGAACGCGTATCTTAACGCTCCCTTAATGCATGGCGGCCCGATCCGTCATATAATATGCGGTTATAATTTCATTGCATAAGGGGACCGTTCTATGGCCTATCACCAACGGGAAGTGGAATGCATGCCTTACGGCGAGATGAAGGCCCTACAGTCCGCCAGGCTGGTCGACGCGGTCGGCCGGGCCTACGGGGGCGTCGCCCGCTTCAGGGAGCTAATGGGCCTGAAAGGCTTGGGCCCAGGCGACGTGAAGGGGGTGGATGACCTATGCAGGCTGCCCTTCACGGAGAAGTCGGACCTGAGGGACGCGTACCCGTACGGCATGCTGGCCGTGCCGATAGGTCGGGTCGTGCAGCTCCATTCCACCAGCGGCACCACCGGCAAGCGCACGCTGGCCTTCTACACGGAGAGGGACTTGGACAAGTGGGCGGACTGCTGCGCCCGCGCCATCCGCGCCGCCGGCGGCGGGCCCGACGACGTGGTGCAGATCAGCTATGGGTATGGGCTCTTCACGGGCGGCGAGGGCCTGAACGCCGGCTCCAGGAAGGTAGGCTGCCTCTCCCTGCCGATGTCCTCAGGGAACACCGAGAGGCAGATCCAGTTCATGGAGGACCTGGGCACGACCATACTGTGCTGCACGCCGTCGTACGCGGCCTACCTCGCGGAGGCCTTGGCGGCGAAGGGCGCGTTGGGCGGGCTGAGGCTCAAGGTCGGGATATTCGGCGCGGAGGCCTGGAGCGAGGGCATGCGGGTCGAGATCGAGAGGGCGCTGGGCATCAAGGCGCTGGATATATTCGGCCTGGCGGAGATCATGGGCCCCGGCGTCTCCTTTGAGTGCCTCGAGCAATCCGGCATGCACGTCAACGAGGACCACTTCCTGGCGGAGGTCGTCGACCCCGTCACCTTGGAGCAGCTCCCATACGGCTCCGAGGGGGAGCTGGTGCTCACCTGCCTGACCAACGAGGCCCTGCCGTTCATAAGGTACAGGACGAGGGACATCTGCGTCCTCACGCGCGACGCCTGCCCGTGCGGCAGGACCTTGGCGAGGATCTCGAGGCTGATGGGCAGAAGCGACGACATGCTCATCGTCAAGGGCATAAACGTGTTCCCGTCCCAGATAGAGTCCGTCCTGATCGAGGGCGGGATGGCCCCCAACTACCAGATCATCGTGGACAGGCTGGGGCACACGGACTCACTCGAGGTCCGGGTGGAGATGACCGAGGGGCTCTTCGACGACACCGTGAAGGGGATCAAGGGGAAGGAAGGGGCGCTCGCGGAGTCCCTGCGATCCATACTGGGCATATCGGCCAAGGTGACGATGGTGGCCGCCAGGTCCATCGAGCGCAGCGAGGGCAAGGCGGTGCGCGTGATCGACCGCAGGAAGCTGTAGCCGCGCCGCCGTTCTTTCCGGCATATGAGCATCGCACGCTTTATGGGGGGGATAATTATGTACGTCAGCCAGTTGTCGGTCTTCGTGGAGAACAGCTCCGGCCGCCTATACGAGGTCGTGGACGCGATAGGGAAGGCCGGCCTGAACGTCCACGCCATGTCCATCGCCGACACCTCGGACTTCGGCATCCTGAGGTTCATCGTGGACGACCCGGGGAGGGCTTCGGAGGTCCTGCGCGGCGCCGGCTACGTCTCCTCCCTGACGGAGGTCGTCGCGGTGCCGATCGAGGATAGGCCGGGAGGCCTGGCACGGGTATTGCGGATCCTGTCGGAGGCTGGCGTCGGCATAGAGTACCTATACGCGTTCATGTCCCATGGGAAAGGCTCCGCCTACGTCATCCTCAGGGTGGGCGACAACGCCCTGACCGTCCGGGCCCTAGGGGCCCATGGCATCAAGGCCGTCGGGCAGGATGGGCTGCGGGATCTGTGACTTGGGCCGTGCAAGATGGGCTGCGGGACCCGTGACTCGGGCCGTGCCGGATGGGCTGCGGGACCCTTGACTCGGGCCGGCCATCATGAGAGCCTGGATCGGAAGTCGCCGTACCCGAACTC
>WRCU01000193.1 GCA_009783805.1 Oscillospiraceae bacterium | reverse complement strand
AATGTCCCCGATGTCCCCACCGTCGTCGGTCGCTGCGCCCTCGCTGACGCTGCTACCTGCGTCAGTGGTGGTCGCGGCCGCCGTGGTGGTGGTCGCCGCCGTCGTCGTGTCGGCGTCATCGTCGCCGCCGCATGCTATCAATGCAAAAACCATTGAGAACACCACGGCGAAGAGGATGAGCCTACTCAGGTACCTCTTCTTCATCCTTTGGATTCCTCCTCATATATTTTCGGCGTCGGGACCCATGCCGGCCCCGGCGTCGATAAGGCCATTATAGCCTTTGCATGGGGCTTGTCAAATGAGTGTGTCAAATATTTTACAGGCGCTTTGCAAGGGGGTTTCGGGGCCGGCGCGGCCGACTCAAGCATCGCTTTATTTACATCGGGGCAGGCCCCCGGTAGATTATGCCGGACGGGGCGCGCATGCCGCGCGCGGGCTGGGGTACGGCGGATGATTCGGATCAAGGATTCGGGTGTTGACACGCGGCGGGGTTTGGGTGTACCATGCCGCGTTAAAGGCGATGAAGGAGAGAAAGATAGCCCCTATCAGTATTCCCGGCCCCTTAGGCCGGGCCCAGAGATGCCGCGTAATAGGTGCGAGCGGCCGCTGACGGCTATGCAAATACACTCCCGAGCCGACGGTCCGAAAGCGCAGTCCCATAGGGCCGTACGGAAGCCCACCGTGATAGGGGCGGGGATTGATTGATCCCATTGAGCGGCGGCAGCCTTCATGCCGCAATCAGGGTGGTACCGCGGGGAAGCGAACTCCTCGTCCCTGGGCAAGTCCCTACTTGCCCAGGGGCTTTTTCGCGTTTTGGGCGGAAAATACGAGGAGAGGGGAATTAAAGGATGTCGAAGGTGAGGCTATTATCGGGGGAGAGCGTCCCGCTGGAGATGCACAAGGTGTGCATGGTGCAGAGGATACATCTGCGGCCGGTGGAGGACAGGGTACGGAGCATCGTGGAGGCGGGCTGCAATACCTTCCTGCTGAGGAACCGGGACGTCTTTTTGGACATGCTGACGGACAGCGGCGTCAACGCCATGAGCTCGGACCAGTACGCGGCCATGATGCAGGCCGACGACAGCTACGCCGGGTCGGAGACGTTCTACAGGCTGGAGGCCGTGCTCAAGGACGTTTTCGGCATGAGGTATTTTTTGCCGGCGCATCAAGGGAGGGCGTGCGAGAACATCATATCGAAGGTGCTCGTGAGGCCGGGGACAGTGGCGCTCATGAACTACCACTTCACCACGACCAAGGCGCACATAACGATGATGGGCGGATCGATCGAGGAGATAGTCTCCGACGAGGGGAGGAGGATATCCAGCGACCTTCCTTTTAAAGGCGACGTGGACATCGGGAAGTTGAAAAACGCGATAGCCAGGCACGGCAGGGACGGCATAGCCTTCATGCGGATCGAGGCGGGGACGAACCTCATAGGCGGGCAGCCCGTCTCCATGGCGAACATGCGCGAGGTCTCGCGCATATGCCGCGATAGCGGGGTGCCCCTCGTGTACGACGCCAGCCTCCTGGCGGACAACCTGTATTTCATCAAGACCAGGGACGCGGCGTACAGGGACGCCGACATGAAAAGCATCACGCGTGAGATAACCTCGATGATGGACATAGTCTACTTCTCGGCGCGCAAGCTGGGCTCCGCGCGCGGGGGCGGGATGCTCGTATCCGACGAGGGCCTGTTCCTAAAATTGCGCGACCTGGTGCCGCTGTTCGAGGGGTTCCTGACCTACGGCGGCATGTCGATCCGTGAGATGGAGGCCATGGCCGTCGGCATAAGGGAAACGATGGACATCGACGTCATAAGCCAGACGCCCATCTTCGTCGAGGCCCTATGCAATGAGCTGGCGGCCAAGGGCGTGCCCGTGGTGACGCCTCCCGGCGGGCTCGGGTGCCACATAGACGCCACCGAATTTTGCGGGCACATACCGCAGGCCCAATACAGGGCGGGCGCCTTGGCCGCCGCCGCGTTCATAGCGGGCGGGGTCCGCGGGATGGAGCGCGGCACGATCAGCGAGCAGAGGAACGACGACGGGAGCGAGCGCTTCGCGGAGATGGAGCTGCTGAGGCTGGCCATCCCGAAGCGCGTGTTCACCCTTTCGCAGATCAAGTACGTCGCCGACCGCATCGCCTGGCTGCATAGGAACCGCGGTTTGATCGGGGGGCTCGAGTTCATGGAGGAGCCGAAGGTCCTGCGCTTCTTCTTCGGGAAGCTGAGGTCCGTCACCGATTGGCCGGCCATCCTCGCGAGGAAGTTCCGCGAGGATTTCGGGGATAGCTTATAAAGGGTAGTGCGTCTTGACCGTTCCTAGGCTAAGCCGCACCGCGTTCTCTAGGGCTATCGGCGATATTCCGTTCTTTACGGTTGGCTTGAAGTAAAAAATATAAGGGCGGCGTCCGGCGGTCAGCCGGGCGCCGCGGCATGATGGGGGGCGGTGGGGTGCGCGGGCACCACAGGGAGTCGATCGAGAGGCTCAAGGAATGCTTTAGGGGCGCGGAGGGCGTCCTGGCCGTCATCCTCGCCGGCTCCGTGGCAAAGGGGCTCGAGCGGGAGGATTCCGACATCGATGCGATAGTCGTGGTCGACGGGCGGAGGTACGCCGAGCTGGCCGCGCAGGGCAGGCTATCCGAATGCGTCTGGGGGCGGTGCACGTACGAGGGCGGCTACTTCGACATCAAGTACGTGACGCTTGATTATTTGGAAGATCTAAGCGCCAGGGGCAGCGAGCCCTCGCGCAGCGCCTTCGAGGGGGCGCGCTGCGTCCTGGGTGGGGATGGGCGGATCGGGGAGCTGGTCGGGGCCATACCCACCTTCCAGGACGCGGAGCGCGGGGAGAAGATGCTTTCGTTCCACGCCGCGCTCAGCTTGAACGAAGGGTACTTCTGGGGCGCATCGGATGGCGACGCGTACCTGCGGGCCAGGGTGGTTTCGGACATCGTCCTCTACGGGCTGAGGCTGGTCCTCCAATGGTGCGGGGTGCTGTTCCCATGCCACAAGGCGCTCATGGGGACGGTCTCGGGGCTGGGGGAAGCGCAGAGGGCGATAGCAACGAAGGCCGAGGGGTTCCTAAGGGACCCCAATGACGGCACGAAGTCCGCGTTCGTGGCCGCCGTGAAAGGGTTCGTAGGCTATGAGCCGCCCAAGGATTATAACGCCGTCCTGACGAGGTACGTGGACGACAACGAACGGTGGTGGCATCTGGGCAGGCCGAACATAGCGGAATGGTGACTATCTTAGCGGGCTGAGCGCGGCGAAGATCTCAGGATGACATTAATACCGTCATCGCGAGGAGCGATAGCGACGTGGCGATCCATAAACCGTCATTGCGAGGATTGAAATGACGAAGCAATCCATTGACGCCGTTGGGCGCATGCTACCCGAAGTTCGCGTCGATCTCGCCCCGTATGACGCCGAAGTAGTCCAAGTCGATTATCTTGGCCGCCGCCGCGAACTTGGCGTCGACGAACCTGCGCATCTCGCTGAGATAGTCTTTATGGTCGCCGTCCGGGAAGGCCCCCTCGGCGGGGGTGAACCTCCCGGTCCTGGCCTCGTAGGCCCCCAGGTCGGAGATGAAGCTCCTGTCCTGGAAGATGACGAGGGGCGGCAGGCCGCCGAATATGTCCGTGCCGGACAGGAGCCTCGAGTCGTATCTCAACCCGAACAGGTTCGAGACCGTGGGTATGAGGTCGAAGCTGGCGCAAGGCCTGTCCACCTCCACGGGCTCCATGCCGTGCCTGTATATGATGGCCGCGCTCCTTTCCAGCGTGAACACGGTGTCCATTTTATGGCCGGCCAGCTCCTCGATGGCCGACATCTCCAGGCCATAAGGGTAATGGTCCGCGCTGAGCACGAAGACGGTGTTCTCCGCCATGCCCCTGGCCTCCAGCTCGCCCAGCAGGTACTCCAAGGCCCTGTCGAGCTCGATCTGGCAGGCGAGGTAGGCCTTGGCGGAGTCGGACAGGTCCAGGCCGTCCACATACTCCCGGTTCTTCCTGGACATGGCGTTCGCCCCGAAGCTGTACATCAGGTGCCCGCTCACCGTCATGTAGTAGGCGTGGAAAGGCGGGTCGTCCATATAGTCGCCCACGGTGAGCTCCATCATCTCCAGGTCGCTCTCGGGCCAGGTCACGGTCACGTCCAGGCCCAGGCCCAGCGCCTTGTAGTCGTAGCCCATGTTAGGGTGCGAGACGTCCCTCGAATAATAGTCGAACTTATGGTTGTGGTACGCGTGCGTCGAGTATCCGAGCCGCCTGAACTGGTGCCCGAAATAGAAGGGCATGTAGTTGAAGGCGGAGCGGTACAGGCTCCAGACGCCGACCTTGGGGATCAGCCCGGAGCAGGCGACGTACTCGCCGTCTATGGTGCTCGCGCCCCAGGAGGGGTTATAGAACTCCTT
>WRCU01000192.1 GCA_009783805.1 Oscillospiraceae bacterium | reverse complement strand
CTGACATGGTCCCCGGGTATAAAGAGGGTAGCGTGGACTACGGGGGCATGTCCTTCTCGTTCACCGAGCCGGACGATAATTTCAAAAAGGACATATGGGGCTGCGAATGGCATTACCCCCTCAGGTACATGGACGGGGTGGTGGTGTCCCACCCGCTTTCGGACATGTCCGCGCTCGAAGGATATAGGCCGCCCCCACCCCCAGTGCCCGACCTGGACGAAAGGGGATGGGAGGCCGAGCTCATGAAGGTGGCTGAGGCCAAGGGACGCGGGGAGATCGTGTCCGGCTCCACCGAGCACGGCTTCCTTTTCCTTAGGCACACGTACCTGAGGGGGTTCGAGGAGGCCATGGCGGACTACGCCGATGAGGGGGCGCATGGGGGCCTCAGGCGCATATACGACATGATCGTAAGGCATAACATGGGGATCGTGGAGTACAACGTGAGGCGCGGGAGCGACTACATGGAGTTCGCCGAGGACTTGGGAACCCAGAGTTCGACTATCCTCAGCCCGGCGGACTTCCGGAGGTGGGTGAAGCCGGCGTACGCCGAACTGATGCGGCCATGCAAGGAGGCCGGAATGCTCATCAGCATGCACAGCGACGGCAGGACTCTGGACATATTGGAAGATCAGATAGAGGCGGGGGTGGACATAGTCAACCCGCAGGACCTTTGCAACGGCATAGACGAGCTCGCCTCCAGGATCAAGGGCAAGGCATGCATCAGGCTGGACATAGACAGGCAGTCAGTCCTGCCGTTCGGCTCGCCCAAGGACGTCGACGACCTCATACGCGAGGAGGTGGAAAAGCTCGGCTCGCCTGAGGGCGGGCTCATGCTGATATGCGGTCTGTACCCGCCCACCCCGCCGGCGAACGTCGAGGCGCTCCTCGGGGCGATGAGGAAATACTCCACCAAGTGGCTGCCGGGCATCTGAGGCGGTCGGGCCGCGTGAGGCTCGGACATCATCGATGGGGGTGGGCGTTTGTTTAAGGATGCGATGAGCCCGAAGGAGAGGGTCCTTGCGATATTAGGGGGGCGGGAAGCCGATAGGGCGGCCACCGTGAACCTCACCTCGGTGGCCACGCTGGACAGCATGGCGGCGACCGGGGCGTCGTTCCCCGGCGCGCACCTCGACGCCGGGGAGATGGCCGCGCTGGCGTCAGCCGCCCATACCGAGCTGGGCTTCGACTCCATCATGCCCAAGTTCGGCGTCACCCATGCGGCGGCCGCGCTGGGGGCCATCGTCGACTGGCGCGGGGGGGCCGACATGCCGGTCGTCACCGGACGCCCCGTAAAGGACCCCGAAGATTTCAGGATGCCGGGCGACTTCCTGGACAGGGGGCCCGTCGCCGTCGTGCTGGAGGCTATAAAAGCGCTCAAGGCGCGCTACGGCGATACCGTGGCGATCGTCGGCAAGGTGATGGGTCCCTGGACCTGCGCCTACAACCTATACGGGACCGAAAGCTTCCTCATGGACACCGCATCCGAGCCGGAGCGCGCGCGCGCCTTCTTGGAGGCGTTCTCGCCGATAGGGCTCAGGTTCGCCATGGCGCAGTTGGAGGCCGGTGCGGACTTGATCGTGTGGTGCGACCACGCCACCGGGGACCTTTGCGGCGCGGAGGCCTACAGGGAGCTGCTCCTGCCCGTGCACAAGAGGCTGTTCGGCGAGCTGCGCTCCGCGGGTAGGCCGACGGTGCTGCACGTATGCGGGAAGACGCTGGACAGGATAGGGTACTTCGCCGAGTCGGGCGCCGACGCGTTCCACTTCGATTCCAGGAACGACGTGGGCGCGGCGTTGGCGGCCGCGGGAAGCATGGTCCTGGCCGGCTGCGTAAACAACGACGAGGTCCTGCTTAAAGGGACCCCGGAGTCGGTGGCCGAGCGGACGGCCGCGATCCTCAAGGCCGGGATAAGGCTGGTATCGCCGGAATGCGCGGTGCCGTGCCGGACGCCGAACGCGAACCTGAGGGCCATAGCCGAAACGGTGAGGGCCTTCGGCGGGGGCCGGTGAGGCGGATGCCGAACCCGGGCGGGGCAGGCGCGGGAGGCGGCGCGTATACGCCTCCGGAGCGGGACGACGGCAGCCAGGCTAGGATGGAAGGGGAGGTAGGCATGGACGGTACGGATGGGCCGAGGCTGGAGCTCCACGACGCGCTGGCCTTCTACGGAAGGCCGGAGTTCGGCGAATCCGTCGGGATGGGGAGCCTGCTGTCCGCGATGGGCGCGGAAGGCATAGGCTCGGCCGTCGCGGCCTCATACGAGCAGTTCTACGCGCCCCCCGACGTCTCAAATGAGGCGGCCGCCAAGGCGGTGGCCGACGAGCCGAGGCTGCGACGCCTGATAGCGATGGCGCCGACGTCCACCGGGGAGCTGCCGGCCCCCGAGTCCGTGATGGACGCCAAGGCGGCCGGGCTCCTCCTATGCCCTGGGAAGCTGGGCATGGTCAGGCGCCCCGTGTTCCTCAAGGAATGGTTCGGCTTCGCCCAGGACAGGAAGGTGCCCATATGGTACGTGCTGCAGGGGAACGCCGACTTCGAGTTCGCGGCCGACATCCTAGAAAGGTACCCCAGCCTAAGGATGGTGCTCTTCCATTCCGACTCCTGGCCCAACTCGCGCAAGGTCTTCCCCCTGATGGACTGCTACGGGGGCGTCTGCGCGGGCACGTCCGACATCATTTGGATGGGCGGCATCGAGGGGTATGTGGCCAGGTTCGGCGGTGGGCGGCTGGTCTTCAGCACGCGTTACCCGGAACGGTATGTGGGGGCCGCCAAGCGGGCGTTGGCTACGGCGGACATACCGGAGGCCGACAGGCGCAGGATAGCCGGAGCCAACCTGCTCGAACTGATGGGGGGGTTTGCCTTATGAGCCCGCAGGAACCCACGGCAGCGGGGATCATCGACATGCACGCCCACCTTGGCAACCACGGCGGCGGGTACATGCACGCGGGGGACCCATCGGAGCAGGTCCGCTACATGGATAGGTCCGGCGTCTCATGCGCCATTGCGGTAGGCCATTACGGCCTTTTCACCGGGCCCGAGGGGATCGCGATGGATTTGGCGGTCGCTCGGGGCTTCCCCGGTAGGTTCATGCTGTATTACCCGGTCGTGGCCCCCATGCTGGCCCAATACCCGGGGCTGCGGGCGTTGGAGGAGAATCCTGAGTTCGCCGGCCTGAAATTCCTATGCGAATACTACGGCGTGCCTTTCTCCGACCCGCGGCACGAGCCTTTTTGGGAATATGCCGACGACCGCGGGCTCCCGGTGCTCGTGCATACATGGAAGACGCGGAACAGCGGGTTCCGGGAGGCGGAGAAGATATTGGGCAGGTACCGGAACCTCACGTTCATCGCCGGCCATTCCTTCATGGGTGAGACGGACCTGGCGGCGAAAATGGGCGGGGCGTACGGCAACCTGTATTACGAGCTGACGGCCGTATTGAACTGGAAGGGCGCGTTTGAGCCTCTGCAGCGGGAAGGCGTGCTGGACAGGGTGCTTTTCGGGGTCGACGCCCCTTGGTTCTCATATGAGTATTATCTGGGGGCATTGGACTCGACGGGCGTCTCGGAACGGGAGAAGGGCATGATCCTCCGCGGGAACGCCTTGAAGGTCCTCGCGAAGGCGGGGATCACGGTAGGGGAGGCGGGCTTTGGGCGCGCCTGACGGCGCGGCTTCAGCAGGCTTGGGTATGCCCATGATTAACTACGGAATGGGGGAAGGGTATGGATAAGGCCATCAAGACGCCCATACCGAGCGGGGGCCTGGGCTGGTCCGCGATCGGCGAGGAGGAGATCGGCGCCGTAACCGCTTTGCTCCGCAATCCGGAGCGCCTATGGAGGTATAGGGAGGACAGCGAGAGCGGCAGCTTTGAGAGGGAGCTGCGCGAGACCCTGGGCGTGAGGCACGCCCTCATGGTGAACTCAGGAACGTCGGCATTGTCCTGCTGCCTGGCCGGGCTGGGGGTCGGGGCCGGCGACGAGGTGATCGTCCAGGGATACACGTACGTGGCGACCGCCTCGTCATGCATGGACGTGGGCGCGGTCCCAATAGTGGCGGAGATAGACGGCTCACTGGGCCTGGACCCCGCCGACGTGGAAAGGAAGGTCACGCCCCGCACGAAGGCGGTCATCATGGCCCATATGCAGGGCGTACCCGGGCGGATCGAGGCGGTCAGGGAGACAGCAAAGAAGCACGGGCTGTACATGGTCGAGGACTGCTGCCAGGCCATCGGCGCCAGGTACCTCGGCGAGCACGTGGGGGTGCGCTCGGACGCGTTCGCATGGAGCCTGAACTTTTACAAGAACATCACGTGCGGCGAGGGGGGAGTGTTCTTCACCGACCGCGACGACGTCTTCCAAGGCGGGTTCTGCCAGTCGGACCCGGCCTCCGCCCTATGGAAGGATAGGCCGGCCTCTG
>WRCU01000191.1 GCA_009783805.1 Oscillospiraceae bacterium | reverse complement strand
TGGATGGGCGGGGCCGGGTTCCTCATCGAATACCGGGGCGTCAGGGTCGGGCTGGACCTGTACCTCAGCGACGCGTGCAGGAGGGCCGACGGGTCCTTCAAGAGGATGACGCCGGCGCCGCGCGGCTCCGAGGGGCTTCGCATGGACTACCTCATATCGTCCCACGAGCACGGTGACCACATGGACCTGGGCAGCGTTGGGACCTGGTTCCATGACAACCCGGGCCTGACGCTCATCGGGCCCGCCACATCCATAAAGGCCGCGGAAGGGGTGGCCGGCAAGCTGCGCCATGCGGCCCTCGAACGCGGCGACCGCATAGGGTTGGGGGGCGGGGTGGAGGTCGCGGGGGTGTTCTGCGACCACGGGGAAGGCTGCCCGGACGCCTTGGGCATCGTGCTCAGGCTGGGCGGGTACACCGTCTACTTCACGGGTGACACCCGCCACAGGCCGGATCTCAGGGATAGGGTGCTGGAATCCATGGGCCGCGCGGCCCGCGGCGGGGAGGGGGCCGCGGCGGACGGGGAAGGCTGCCTGAAGGTGGACCTGATGCTGGTGCCCATCAACCCGGCTTTCGGGAACCCCGGCACGGAAGGGGCCGCCTCGATGGTCAGGCTGTTCGGGCCCGCCAAGGTCATCCCATGCCACTATTGGCTCTTCAAGGAGCACGGCGCCGGCGATCCGGGCGGGTTCGAGGAGCTTTGCGCCGCGACTGCGCCCGAGACGGAGTGCGTGTGCCTGGCCGTCGGTGAGGGGGCGGAGTTTTGGGAAGGCGGATGGGGCCTGTCAGGCGGGATTGCGGTGCCTTAGGGGCCACATCCTAGGCGGCGCGCGGCCGCATGGGGCATCGGCCCCGCCCAGCCTTGGAAGGCCGCCCATGCAGGTTAGCATGGCCGACCCGCGCCCTCCGGGTACGTCCCATGCCGGCGCGGGATGCCAATGATTATGACCCATAGGGGAATCGAACCCCTGTTTCAGCCGTGAGAGGGCTACGTCTTGACCGCTTGACTAATGGGCCGCTCCTCTCACCTTAACATGGCCATACCCATAAATCAATAGGTTGGTGGAAGGTCGACATGGGAAAGGCGTTGCCGGAAGGGTTCCTGGAATCGATGCGCGGCCTGCTGGGGCCCGAATACGGCGACTTTACAGCGGAGCTCGGGAAGGCCCGGCACGTGGGGATCCTGGTGAACGCGCTGCGCGTTTCGGCCGATGCGTTCGCGGCCATCATGGGCTTTGAGGCGGAGAGGGTGCCGTGGTGCGGGTCCGGCTACCGGATATTGGGCGGCGGCCGCCCCGGCGGGCACTTCCACCATAGCCTGGGCCTATACTACGTCCAGGAGCCGAGCGCCATGGTCGCCGCCGAGCTGCTCGCGCCCAGGGGCGGGGAGGCCGTGCTGGACCTGTGCGCCGCGCCGGGCGGGAAGTCCTTCCAGATGGCGGCGGCAATGGGCGGGGAAGGCGTCCTGGTCGCAAACGACGTGAATCCCAAAAGGGTCCATGCCCTCATCAGGAACATGGCCTTGAGCGGCGCGAGGAACGCGGTGATCACGAACGAGAGCCCTGAGCGGCTCTGCGGGGCGCTCCCGGGCTTCTTCGACAAGGTCCTGGTGGACGCCCCATGCTCCGGTGAGGGCATGATGCGGAAGGGGCCCGAGGCGGCGAAGGCCTGGGGGACCTACCGCGCGGGGCGGTGCGCCGCGGTGCAGTCGCGCCTCCTGGCCTGCGCGGACCGCGCGCTTAAGGTGGGCGGCGAGATGCTGTACTCCACCTGCACGTACAACCCGGCGGAGAATGAGTCCGTCATAGCCGGGTTCTTGGAAGGAACCGGCATGAGGTATGAGGCCATGGACTCACGGCCCGATCGGGATGGGCTGTCGCCCGGCAGGCCCGAATGGGTGGGGTGGGTGCCCGGCGGCGATACCCGCCTTGGGGGCGGCTCGGAAGCGGCCGAGGCATTAAGGAAGGCCGTCCGCATATGGCCCCACAAGGCCGCCGGGGAGGGCCATTTCGCCGCGAGGCTGCGCAAGCTCGCGGAGGGGGGCGGCGAACCGCTCGCCGCGACCGGGCGTAAGGCGGCCAGGGCTTCGGGCGCGGCCGAAGCGATGGGGGGGCGGGACGGCGCGAAGGCGCGGGGCGCGATGTGGGCGCAGGGCGCGATGGGGGTAAAGGGGGGCGGGACCGGCCGTAAGGGGGCGCCGAGCCATGGGTTCGCGCCGTGTGACGCGGGCGTGGCCGAAGCCTTCGCGAGGTTCGCGTATGGCGAGCTCGAGCGGGAGCCGCGCGGCGCCCTCATATGGGACGGCGGGACGGCTTATCTGGCGGAGGTCCCCCCGGACCTGCTGGAAAGGCTCGACGGGATCAGGGTCCTGAAGGTCGGCATAGAGGCGGGGAGGATTTCGGGCGGCGCCTTCAGGCCGGCCCATGAGCTCGCGTTCTCGCCGGGCGCGGCTGAGTTCAGGCGGACCTTGGACTACCCGTCCGCTGACCCGGACAATGCCGCCATGCGTTACCTGAGGGGCGAGTCGCCGCCGGGCTCCGTGTGCGGGGGAGGCGACGGCTACCTGCGCGTGACGGTGGACTCATTCCCGGCCGGCTTGGCGAAGGCTTCGGCCGGCGCCGTCAAGGGGATGTACCCGCCCTCCTGGAGGAGGATGGGCTGAAGGCGGGGATGACGATGCGGTTAGACAGGTACCTCGCCGAATGCGGCTATGGGACCCGGGGCGAGGTAAAAAGGATCATAGGCAAGGGGCAAGTAGAGAAGGGCGGGCGTATCGCCACCGATCCGGGCGCCCATGTGCTGCCCGGCGAGCCCGTGTCCGTGATGGGTAGGGAGGCCGTCCGGAAAGGGCCGGTGTATCTGGCGATGAACAAGCCGCCGGGATACGTCTCGGCGACGGAGGACCGCGGGCACCCGACCGTAGTCTCCTTGCTCGACCAAGGGGAGTACGGGCATTGCGGCCTATTCCCCGCCGGGAGGCTCGACCTGGACGTGACGGGGCTTCTGCTGCTGACCAACGACGGCCCGTTCGCGCATCGCCTGACGTCGCCTAGGAAGGCGGTCCCAAAGACCTACGTCGCGGACCTGTCGGAGAGGCTGGGGCAAGCCGGGGCCGAAGCTCTCCCCCGCGGGCTGACCCTAGGGGACGGCCACCAGACGGCGCCCGCCATGGTTTGGGAGATGGGTGGGAGGCGCGTCGCGCTGAGGCTGACCGAGGGCAAATACCATCAGGTAAAGCGCATGTTCGCGGCGGTGGGGAACAACGTGGAGAGGCTGGTCAGGGTGGGGGTCGGTGGGTTGTGGCTAAACCTCGGGGGCCTCAGGGCGGAGTTCGGGCCGGCCGGGGAGGCCTCATGGGGGCTGGGGGGCGCGGCCCTCGACTTGGGGGACATGGCGATAGGGACATATAGGGACATAGGGACGGCGGGGATGGAGGCGGCGTTGGATGGATAGGAAGCTGGCCGGGAGCCTGAGGTCGGCGCTCGGCGCCCTGGCCGCGGGCATGCGGGAGGCGCCGGACTTCTTCGTCCGCGCGGAAGGGCGGTTCGTTTCGGGCGCGGTCGGCCATCCGGTCGGATTGGTCCGCGCCGGCGGCGGGTTCCTGCTCAGCATAGGCGCCGAGGAATGGGCCGTGGGGCCCGACGGGTTCGCGGACAAGGTCGCGGAGAAGGCCGCCCTATACGACTCGCTCGAGCTGGAGGTCACGGAGCGCGGCCGCGTCGCCATCCTTACGGCCGACGGGTCGGGGGTGAGGCTGCGCTCCGGAGGCGGGTCCGCCCCCGGAATGCGGGGCGGCGTCGGATCGGGCCGCGACGGCGAGCATGGGGGGCTGTGGGACCCGGACGGCGCGGCGGGGAGGACGGCCGAAAATACGGCACACATACGCCGCGAAGGCGCCGAGAGGCTGCTCAAGGCCATCGGGATCATGACGGGGGACGGCAAGGTAAGGAACTCGATGGCGCGGAAGCTGACGCAGGCCGACCGCTTCGTCGGCATGATGGGCAGGCCCCTGGAAGCCATGCTCTCGGGGAGGAAGGAAGGTGACATCCCCGTCATACTGGACTGCGCCTGCGGAAAGTCATACCTGTCGTTCGTCCTGAACCACCACGTGAACGAAGGCATGCGCAGGAAGTGCCGATTCGTCTGCGTCGACTCCTCCGCCGAGGTGATAGCCAAGTCCGAGGGGGTGGCTAGGGACCTGGGCTACGCCAACATGGAGTTCCATGTGGCGACGGTCGCCGAATACGCGGGCAAGGCCAGGGCCGACATGGTCATCAGCCTGCACGCCTGCGACACGGCCACGGACGAGGCCCTGGCCTTGGGCGTGGGGTGCGGCGCGAAGGCGCTCGTGTGCGTGCCGTGCTGCCACGCGGAGATGAACGCCCAATATTCATATGGGCCTTTCGCGGAGGTGA
>WRCU01000190.1 GCA_009783805.1 Oscillospiraceae bacterium | reverse complement strand
TCGCCGATCATGTCCAGCGGCAGCCGCTCAGCCACCGCGCCCATGTCATACGCGGCCTTAGGCATTCCGTAGACCACGCAGGAGGCCTCGTCCTGGCCGAACGTGTACGCGCCGGCATCGCGCATGGCCTTCAGGCTTTTGGCCCCGTCGGCGCCCATGCCCGTAAGGATGACCCCGAAGGCGTCCTTGCCCGCGGCCTTGGAGACCGACTCGAACAGGACGTCCACGGACGGGCAGTGTCCGCTGACCTTCGGGCCCTCCTCCAGCTCGACCGAGTACCCGCCGCCGCCGGCGACCAGCCGCATCTGCCTGAGTCCGCCCGGCGCTATGAGCGCCATCCCGCGCCCGACCCTATCCATGTGCCTGGCCTCGCTTACCGCTATCTCGCACTCCCTGTCCAGGCGCTCCGAGAATTTTTGTGTGAACCCCGGGGGCATATGCTGCACGATGACTATGCCAGGGATGCTTTTGGGAAGCCGCTTCAGTACGTTCAGGATCGCCTCGGTGCCGCCCGTCGAGGCCCCTATGGCTATGACGGCCTTGTCGGTGACCGGGCCGAGGCGCCTGTCGCCCAGCCTTACGGCCGGGGCCGCCCTGGGCGCGGACGGCATGGGCGCCTCCGCCGATCGGGACCTCTCCCCGACCGAGGCGGCTATCCGGATCTTGTCGAAGAGGTCCTCCTCAAAGTCGGCGTTCGTGTAGCCCGGCTCCGAGTTCGGCTTCCCGACGAAGTCGATCGCGCCGGCCTGCATCGCGTCGAACACGTTCCCGCTCTGCGAGCTGACGACCAGGGCCTTGATGCCCGGGTTCGCGGGCAGGAAGGCGGAGAGGAACTCATTGCCCCTCATCCTGGGCATCTCCATGTCCACGAGCAAAACCTCAGGGTTCGCCGAGGGCGCGCGCTCCATCGCCTCGACCGGGTCGGCGAAGAGGCCCACGACCTCGAACCCCCCAGCGGCCGTCAGCCTGTTCCTCAGGAAGGTGCGGAAGAAGACCGAATCGTCCACGATGGCAACCCTTACCTTGCCGCCCATTGGCGTCACCCCGCCTATATCCTAACGCCGACCCCTCTGTCCCGCAAGAAGCGCTTTAGCTCAGGGATCCTCACCGTCCCGAAGTGGAAAACGGACGCCGCGAAGGCCGCCTCCACGTCCGACCCCGTCAGCACCTCCAAAAAATGCCCCATGCTCCCCGCGCCGCCCGAGGCCACGACGGGTATCGCCAACGCCTCGGCGAACGCCTTGCACAGAGGGACGTCATAGCCGCCCATGACGCCGTCGGCGTCGAAGGAGGTGAGGAGCACCGACCCCGCCCCGTCAGCCTCCAGCCGCTTGGCCGCCTCCAGAGCGTCCAGGCCCGTGTCCGTGCGGCCCATGTCGACCATCACGGTATACGCCCCGCTGCGCTGCCTCTTAACGTCCATGGCTATGGTGATCTTTGAGCCCCCATACTCCCTCGCCGCATCCCTCACCAGGCCCGGCGCCCTCACGGCGGCCGAACCGATGCCCACGGCGTCGGCCCCGGCGGCCAGGACGTCTCCGACGTCGGCGACCGACTTTATGCCCCCGCTGACCGAAAGGGGCGTCTCTATCGCCTTTTTCACCTCAGAGACCAGCGCGGCGAACGTCTTCCTGCCCTCGACCGAGGCCGCTATGTCCAGCAGGCAGATCTCGTCGGCCCCCTCCCTGGAGTAGAGCGCGGCGGCCTCGACCGGGTCGCCGGCGTCGCGGGGGTCGGCGAACCTGACCCCCTTCACGACCCTGCCGTCCTTTACGTCAATGCCCGCTATGATGCGCCTGACGTCCCATCCCATCTTATCCCCCGCCTTCTTGATGCCGCGCTCCGCTATACATCCCGGACGCAGGCGAATATGTCTTCCGGGCTGCCTAGGACCGACGCGAACAGCCGCCGATCCCCTTCCTCCAGATACCCGAAACCCGCACCCCAGGCGGTGAGCCCATTGGCGGCCGCGGCGTCGGCGTCCACCTTCCTGTCGCCGATCACCGCCCATCGCCCTTTGCCGCCGCCCCCGACGATGTCCCGCACCATCGCCGCCTTGTCGGGCCCCCCGCTCATCACCCTTCCGAACAGGCCCATGATTCCGCCGGCGGTGAGCGTGGCCTCGACGTGGGCGTCGCCGCCCAGGCTGGCTATGTATAGGCTATGCCCTTCCGTCCCAAGCCTGCGCAGCATCGCACCGACGCCGGGGAAGAGGATGCCTTCCCCGATCAGGCGTATCTCACGGTCCTCGGCCCCGTCCACGATGCGGGCCGCTTCCCGGAGCCCGCCCTCATCGACGCCGGGGAACAGCGCCCCGTAGAAGTCCAGCCCATGCAGGCCCATCGCCCTGCGGACGGCCCCGTACCCCGGCGCGGCCAAGCCGGTTTGGGACTCAGTCGCCTTGAAGGCCCTCTCGGTCGCCACGGCCGTGTCCGACAGCGTGCCGTCCATATCGAATATCAGGTTCAATGAAAGTCACCCATGGCCTAGGCCGCCTATTCTTCGCGGCCCCCGCTACGCTTCCGCGGCCCCGACCCCATCGATTATATAGAAATGGGTAAACCCGCGGCAACGAGGAAGGCGCGCCGGACGTCCGGCGCGCCTTCCCATACCCATCGGCTTGGCGGCCGTCCGCCCTTCATGCCCGGCTCACGGCATCGCCTCATCGTATGCCTTGAGCAGGATGTCGAGGGCCTCGCGCATGAGCGCGGCCTCCGCGACGCCCGTCCGCTCCGATATGGCCGTGAGCTTCTCCAGCTGCGTCTGCGTGTAATGGCTGGTCTTGGGCAAGAGCTTTTCCTCACGGGCCAGGCAGACCGCGTTCCTCCCGCCCTTCTTCGCACGGTCGAGCGCGCTGGCCGCCTTCCTGGCCAGCTCGGCCGGCCGGCCGCCGTCCTCCGGATACGCGGCGACCCCGACGCTTACCGTTTGGGCCATCCTCTCCCCCTTATTCGACGCGTAGCCCAGGTCCTCCCCCGCGACCGACGCCCGCAGGCCCTCCGCCAACAAAAAAGCCCGCTCCTTGGATATGCCCGGCAGGAGCACGTCGAACTGGTCGCGCGTGTCGCGGAAGGCCTCGCACGGCTCGGGGAACGCCTGCCTGATACTATCCGCGATCAGGCGGAAGACGGCGTCGCCGGCGTCGTGCCCGAAGTCGCGGTTTAAAGCCATGAGGTTGTCGATGTCCAAGATTATAAGCGAGAATTCCGCCTCCTTTGCGATCAGGCCCTCCATCCCAGCCGACATCGCGCTGCCCGGCCGCAATCCCGTCAGCCTGTCGAGTCCCTGTTCCGGCCGCTCCGCATCATCCCCCATCCTACTCCCGTCAACTCCCCCACCCATCCTGCCTGCGTCCCCCCCGTCGGCCTTAGCCGACCGATCCGCCGCCTTGCCTCCGCCGCCCGCCTTCTTGTCCATCCCGATACCTCCGTCCGTATTTTTGCGTATATGGTTCACGCGATATACATGATAATACACATGACAAATATATTTGTCAATATATTGACGAAATATATTTTTGCCACCGCCCGTCAGCCCATCGGGCCTACCCCCGCCACCCCCTATCGGCTATACTCATATGGGGTCGAATACGCTGTTTGGGACGGGGCGCAAATGGGCATGGGACTGAGCCACAAGGATAGGTTCAACGGGATCTTCGAGGGGCGGCCGGTGGACAGGGCGCCCTTCCTGGACTACATGGGCAGGTGCAACTACGGCTCCTGCCTCGCCAGGTGGAAACGGGAGGGGCTGGAAGCCGACGCGACCTGGGCGGACGTCCGCTCGAAGGTCGGCTTCGACTACGAGCGGGGGTACTGCATAGGGGCGAGGCTCCTCTTCTGGCCGGAGTTCGAGGTGCGGCACGTCCGCCGCGAGGGCGACAGGACGTATGCCATGAACAGGTGGGGCGGCTTGGAGATGCAGACGGACGGCTCCGAGCTGATGCCCATAACGCTGGAGGGCCCGGTGCGCGACAGGCGTAGCTGGGACGGGGTCAGGCAGAGGCTGGTCGGCGACTACGCGGGCAGGCTGCCGAAGGATCTCGAAAAGGTATGCGCCGAGGCCGCCGCCAGCGATCTGCCCATATACATGGGCGACCTGCCCGCCGGGTTCTTCGGGGGCCCCAGGGAGGTATGCGGGTTCGACGACCTCATATTCATGTTCCACGACGACCCCGACCTCCTCTCGGAGATACTGGACACGCTGTGCGACCTCTGGATAGGCGTCTACTCCGAGGTGCAGAGGCGCGTCGCGCTGGACTACGTCTTCATATGGGAGGACATGTGCTTCAAGGGCGGCCCGCTGATAGGGCCGGACCTGTTCCGCGAGTTCCTCCTCCCCAGGTACGTGAGGCTGACCTCGGCGGTCAGGGCGGGCGGATGCAGGCACTTCCTCATAGACAGCGACGGCGACGGCAGGCCCCTCGTCCCCC
>WRCU01000189.1 GCA_009783805.1 Oscillospiraceae bacterium | reverse complement strand
TGATGGGCTTGCTGATTATGCCGGAGATATAGATTGCCAGCACAACCGCTATGAGTATCGACAGCAGCATGATCACCACGACCATGAGGAATATCCCGTCGGCCGTGTCGCTGGAAGCCTGCGCCGTCTCGGCGGCGACCTCTATCTTCATGGCCATGCACACGTCGAAGTTGTCCACGACCTTGTTGATCTGGTCCGTGTAGCCGCGCATGAGCTCGTACATGGCGACGGGGTCGTCGCCGCGCTTGGCCGCCGCGTGGATCTTTTCTATGCAGTCCGTGAAGTCGCCCTCATATATTCTGCGCGCCTCCTCGAACAGCCGTATGGCCTCCGGGGCGTGGATGGTCTTGAAGTACTCGTCCATGCTCACTTCCATGACCGGCCTGTACGACCGGACCCTGTCGTAGGCGTCTTCTATCAGCGACTGGTCTCCCACGGCGGACCCGATGATGAACTCGCGCATGCAGGCCCTCTGGCGCTGGAGGAGCTCGATGGCCTTCGCCAGGTGCGGCATGGGCACGGTCAGGTTCTCGTACATGTCGTCGTTGGAGTCGTCTACCGTCCTTATCCCGACCAGGCTGACTATCCCGACGACGGCCGTCAGCAGCGCGATCAGGAGGAAGCTCGATATAAGCAGCACGGAAACCTTGATGTTCTTCATGCGGGGTCGCCCTCCGGTTCTCATAGCCGGTCGGCTTGTAGGCCGATGGAGGCTATCATGATATTTGAAAGGATAGGATAGCAATATATTTTTATCATTTTCAGAGCTCGAATACTATCATAATTAATAACACCAAACAATAAAACCTTACCATCACACGTCGGAGCCCGCGGCGGCGCGGGGCCTAGGCGGCACGTTTCCCTTGCGGTTTGGCGAAAAGGTGCTAATATGTTATGGACGCGCGCCGCGCTCTCCCGTGATGGGAGCGGCGAAGGGGCTGACCGCAGCTTCCACCTATGGGGGGGTACTTATGGCACAGGACGCCAAGCAGGATATCCTGACCGAAAGCGGGACCAACGAGGTTGAGATCATCGAGTTCAACGTCGGCGGCAACATATACGGGATCAACGTGGCCAAGGTCAAGACCGTCAGCAACTTCTCACCGGTGACGCCGGTGCCGAACACCCACCCGAGCATAAAGGGGATAATCAAGCCCAGGGATGAGGTCATCACCGTCGTCGACCTGCCCAGGTACCTGAATGTGCCGCCCTCCGAGAACGAGGCCGGCGACTACTTCATCATCACGTACTTTAACAAGGTCCACATAGCGTTCCAAGTGCACAAGGTGGTGCGCATCCACAGGATCTCATGGAAGAGCCTGGAGAAGGCGGACTCGACGTTGGCCGGGGACGACCAGGAAGGCCTGATAATCGGCGTCGTCAAGATCGAGAACAGGCTGGTCATAATCCTGGACTTCGAGAAGATCATATATGACATCGCCCCCAAGACGGGGATCAACCTGGGCGACATCGACCTCCTGGGGACGCGCCAGAGGACGTCCAAGCCGATACTCATCGCCGAGGACTCCGTGTTGCTTTCCAAGATGCTGTACCACTCCCTGTCCAAGGCGGGCTACGACAACATATACTTTGCGAACGACGGGCAGGAGGCATGGGAGTACCTGAACGACCTGGCCGCAAGGCACCCCGGGGAACCGGTGGAGAGCTACATGAACTGCGTCATCACGGACATCGAGATGCCGAGGATGGACGGGCACAGGTTCACCAAGCTGATCCGCGAGGACAAGGTCTTCGGGAGGCTTCCGGTGATAATCTTCTCCTCGCTCATAAACCTGGACATGAAGAGGAAAGGCGAGGCCCTTGGGGCCACGGCCCAGATCACCAAGCCCGAGATAAACAACCTGGTGGGGCTGATAGACGAGCACATACTCTGATCGGCTTCATGGGCGGGGCTGGGCCCACTGCATATGACCAACAGGGAACGGATCATAAAGACCGCCTTGTGCGAGGACACGGACAGGCCGCCCTTCATCTCGGCCTTCGGGCCATGGGGCGAGACCGTGGAGAGGTGGAGGGCCGAGGGGCTGGGTCCCGACGTGGGCTGGGACGACGGGTGCGGCTTCGACGCGGGCTTCAGGACCGTGGGGTTGAACCTAGGCTACCTGCCGCAGTTCAAGCCCGAACTGATCGAGGACCGCGAGCACACGCAGGTCGTCGTCGACTGGCAGGGCATAAAGTGCGAGGTGAGGAAAGGCGGGTCCTCCATCCCCAGGTACATTGAATACCCTATAAAGTGCAGGGGCGATTGGGAGAGGGTAAGGGAGGAGAGGCTGGACCCGGACGATCCGGGCAGGTTCCCGCCGGATTGGGATGAGGTGGCGAAGGGTCTGAACGCGGGCGACCACGCGGTGCAGATAGGGTCGTACCCATACGGCGTGTTCGGCTGGATGCGCGACCTGATGGGCCTGGAGGGGCTGCTCTTCGGCCTCCACGACGACCCGGGGCTGATCCGTGAGATGATGGGCTACCTCACCGGGTTCTGGATCCGCATATACGAGAAGGTCTGCCGGGACGTAAGGGTGGACTGCCTGCACATCTGGGAGGACATGTCCGGCAAGCAGGGCTCGCTCATATCGCCGGCCATGTTCAGGGAGTTCATGACCCCGCAGTACGAAAGGCTGTCCGGCTTCGCGAGGACGCACGGCATCCCAATAGTCTCGGTCGACACCGACGGGAACTGCGACGAGCTGGTGCCCCTGTTCATGGAGGGCGGGGTGAACATGGTCTTCCCGTTTGAGGTGGCCGCCGGCAGCGACGTCCTCGAATTCCGCAGGAGGTACCCTAAGCTCTGCATCATGGGCGGCATAGATAAAAGGGCGGTGGCCCTCGGCCGCGAGGCGATAGACGCGGAGCTGGGGCGGATACGCCCGATGTTCTCGATGAACGGTTACATAGCGTCCATGGACCACCTTATCCACCCCGAGATATCGCTGGATAGCTTCCGCTACTACGTGGACGGGCTCAGGAAGGCCGTGTTCGGGGGATGACCGTCCGGGGCGCGCCATAAAGCGGCGGATCGGCATGGGGGTGGGGATGGCATCGGCTTATCTGGGCATAGACATCGGGACTTCCAACATAAAGGCGCACGCGTTCGACGCCGGGGGGTACGAGCTCCGGTCCGAGAGCAGGGAGTGCGCGGTCTCATACCCTTCGGAGGGCCGATGCGTGGCCTCCGCGAAGGCCATCTTCGACTCGTTCCTGGCCGTGACGTCCTCGGTCGTCCGCGCGTTGGGCGATGACGGGCATAAAGTCAGGGCCATGGGCTTTTCGGCGCACATGCACAGCCTCCTGTGCGTGGACCGTGATGGGGAGGCCATCTCCGACGTGATGCTATGGGCCGACACGAGGGCGCGCAGCCAAGCCGAGGGGATCAGCCGATCCGTGGACGTCGCGGCTTGGCGGGACGCGACCGGATGCCGCGTGCAGCACCCCATGTACCCCCTCTCGAAGCTGCTTTGGATAAAGGAGAACGACGGCGACCTGTTCAAAGGGGCGCACAAGTTCGTCACGCTGAAGGAGTACATGCTCCATAGGCTGTTCGGCGAGTATTATTGTGACTACACCACCGCGTCCAGCCAAGGCTACTACAACATCAGGTCGCAGTCCTGGGACGCCGAGGCGCTGGGTTATATGGGCGTCGCCGAGTCCAGGCTGGGCACGGTGGTGGAGTGCTGCCAGGCGTTGGGGCGCATCAAGGGCGAGTATGAAAGGATATTGGGGCTGGACGGCGAGACGGTCGTGGTGGCCGGCTCGGGCGACGGCATCATGGCCAACCTAGGTTGCGGGGTGACCGACAACTCGAAGGTCTCATCATCGATAGGGACGAGCGGGGCCGTCCGCACGACCGTAAGGGAACCCGTGGGCGGCGAGGCGGAGGGGACCTGGTGCTACTCGTTCACCAAGGACTCCTGGGTGGTCGGGGGTGCGATACACAACGGGGGCCTGGCCCTCAAGTGGATAAAGAGGGAGTTCGGGCCCAGCATTGAGGGGTACCTCGCGGAGTCCGGCCAACGTCGGGGGATGGGCCTATCGAAGGCCATAGACCTCATCGCGGGGGGCGTGCCGCCCGGCAGCGAAGGCCTGACGGTGCTCCCCCACTTCACGGGCGAGAGGAGCCCCGACTGGAACGCCGACGCTAAGGGCATGATGGCGGGGCTCACCATGGGCCACACGTTCAGGCACATAATCCGCGCCACGATGGAGGGGGTCATGTACAGGCTACGTTCCGTGTTCCTTGCCATGGGGGGGTGCCTGTCCGGGGACGCGGAGGTCATAGCCAACGGCGGGTACGCCTATTCGCCCGTATGGCTGCAGATGCAGGCGGACATATTCGGCAGGGCGATAACGGTGAACGGGGTCGAGCAAGCCTCGGCGCTGGGGGCCGCATATCTCGCGATGCACGCCTGCGGCGACGCGCCCGGCCT
>WRCU01000188.1 GCA_009783805.1 Oscillospiraceae bacterium | reverse complement strand
CGTTCCCGAAGCGTATCCCCCGCGACGCCATCGCCTCTATGCTCGGCGTGGGCGCCGGCTTGTTGCCGTTCCAATCCTTCAACCCGGCGCAGCCCATGTAGTCCGAGCGGTGCTGGTCCGCCATGATTATCAACACGTTCGGCCTGCGCTTCCCAACCCCCATATCCCTCTCCCCCTCACCGCACGCCTACGGCTATGCCCGTGAGCATGGCCCCCTAGGCGTACGCCCCGGCGCCGTAATATGCTAGGCTGCGCCCGACTGCGCCGCCCCCGCCGCCACCCTTGCGTCCCCCATCCCCACGCCCACCCACGCCGCGCGCTCCGCCCGGGCGCGCTCGCCGCCCCATCCGTCGGTCACGCCTCCACGCCCGAGGCGACGTCGCCGAACATCACCGCCAGCGCGTAGGCCCCGGCGTCGTGGTATCCCAGGCTGCGTTCGCCGACGTTGCCGGCCCGCCCCATCCTGGCGACCATGTCCTTGGTCCTTTCGGCCCCCTCGCGCGCGGCCCGCGCCCCCAACGCGAAGGCCTCGGCGAAGCCCTTCCCTTCCGCGCCGCACCTCACCCAGCTTTCCTCACACGGCGCCAGCGCGTCGATCAGCGTCTTGTCGCCCACCGCCGCGCCGCGCCCGAACGAACGCTCGCCCATCTCCCTCACGCCGGCCACGGCGGCCGTCAGGAGCGCCGCGAACTCGGGCGGAGAGAGCGTCTCCTTGCCTTCCGCCGCTTTCCCCGCGGCCCGGAAGGCCGAACCCCATATGGGCCCCGAGGCGCCGCCGCAACTGTCCGCAAGCAGTACGGAGCACTCGGCGAGGAAGGACGATATGTCGGGGCAGCCATCGACAAGCCTGACCCATGCCTTCCTAACGGCGCGGAATCCCTTCGCGATGCTGGTGCCGAAGTCGCCGTCGCCCGCGTGCGAATCCTTCTCGCAAAAAAGCGCCTCATTCCTGATGGCGGACTCGGCCATGATGCCTATGATGTGCCTTACGTTGCCCAGGCTGAGGGACCCTCCCCTTACCGCCCGTTCGCGGCCGGCTTCGGCCGCGGCGTCGGATGCGGCGTCCGCCCCGCCGTCAGGCCCCGCCCCTTCCGGCTCCGGATCGTCGGCCCCTTCCTGGGGAACGTAAGGGTCCATGTTCCTATGTATCGTCCGCTCCAGGTCCGTCCATCCGGGCCCCGACGCGCCCACGGCCCCGCCCGCGCCGACGCGTCCCGAGCCGGCCCCGCAGCCGGCCGCCTCCCCGGGCACGGGGAACGCCGGCGCGTCTGACCGGTCGTCCAGGTAGCCTTCCAGCCCGCCGTCCAACCCCATCAGCGTGACTGAGGCGCCTTCCATGTCGAGGCTCGTCATGTAGTTGCCCACATACGAGCGGGCGACGTCCGCGCCGTATGCGCCCAGCTCCCTCCGAACGTGGGCGTAGAGCGTGTGGAGCTCCATGAGCGACGTCGCGCCGAAGCCGTTGACCATAAGCGCGACCCGCCCGAGTCCGGCCCCGGCGCCTGTACCCCCCTCGCCCGAGCCGACCTTCCCTACCCCCATGTCGGACGCGAGCGAGCCCACCATCTCGGCGGCCAGGTCGGAGACCCCCGTGAAGGCGGCCCTCCTTATCCCGGGCTCGCCGTGTATCCCGACCCCATACTCCATTTCGCCCGGCCCTATCGAGAGCGTCTGCCCGCCCTTGGAAAGCGGCGTGCACGGCCTTAGGGCGACGCCTATGCTCCTTACGGCCTTTATTGCCCTGGCCGCTGCAGCCTTCACCTCGCCGAGCCCCATGCCCCGCTCAGCGGCCGCACCGGCGACCTTGTGCACGAACACCGTGCCCGCGACGCCGCGGCGCCCGACCGTGTACAGGCTGTCGTTCACGGCCACGTCGTCGTCCACGATCACCCAGTCGACCTTTATGCCCTCCTCCTCGGCGGCCCTCGCCGCCCCCAGGAAGTTCATCACGTCACCGCTGTAGTTCTTGATGATTAGCAGGACGCCCATCGGGCCGCCCACTATCCGTATAGCCCTCAGGACCTGCGACTGCGCGGGCGAGGCGAAGACGTCCCCGCACACGGCCGCGTCGAGCATGCCGCGGCCTATGTAGCCCGCGTGCGCGGGTTCATGGCCGCTGCCCCCGCCGCAGATAAGCGCCACCTTCCCGGGGTCCGGGCGCGCCTTGTGGACCACCATGGACCCGGCGTCCAGTCTCAGCCCCGGATGCGCGAGGACGAACCCTCGGCACATCGCCCTGACCGTCTCCCCTTGGCCTTCGGTAAGCTTGGCCATATGGACCTCCCGCATGCTGTATGGTTGGCCGCCGGCCCGCCGTAAAGCGGGCCGGGCGCGCCCCCGTCATCGTTGGAACGGCTGCAGCGGCCCCGCGTAAGGCTGCTCCTCGAACCTGCACGGGCTTTCCGTGACCCTGGGGTCATTCTGCTCCCTCAGGATCGCCATGAGGCGGTTCCTCAGCCCGTCGGCGACCTCCCCATACCCGGCCTTCCCGGCCAGGTTCTCCATGTGGTCGGCGTCGGCCCTCAAGTCGTACAGCTCCTCGCGCGGCCTCTTGCCGAAGCCCAGCTCAAAGAGCGGCCTCACGCCGGCCTCGTTCCTATGGTGCACCATCCATGCCTTGGTGGGGCTCGCGTCCAGGTCCGAGTATGCGACCATCGTGTCCAGCTCGAGGGCCTCGAACCCGATCGGCTCGGCCTCCGGGTCGTCCATACCCTTCGGGTCGCCCATGGGCCACCTGTCCGGCTCGAAGTTTATTATGAAAAGGTATTCCCTCGTCCTGATGGCCCTCTGCGGGTAAGGGAGGAACCCGTCGCGCGCGTCGTGGACGTGCCTCTCCCTGCCCACGACGACGTGGTCGCGCCCAGGGTCGATCTGCCCGCGCCCCCCGCTGGTCAGGAGCGGCATCAGGCTTTTGGCCGCCATCCCCTCCGTGACGGCGTTGCCCGTCGCCTCCATGAAGGTGGGCGCCAGGTCCATTATGTTTACCAGGTCCTCTATGACCGTCCCCGGTTTTATCGTCCCCGGCAACCTCGCCGCCAGGGCCACCTCGCACCCGATGTCGTAGAGGTTGCACTTCCCGCGGGGCATGCCCGGGATGCCGTGGTCGCCGCTCACGACTATGAGCGTGTCGTCCAGCTCGCCCTCCTCCTCCAGCCGGTCCAGGAGCACGCCCAGCCCCGCGTCGAAGGCCATGCACTCGCCCATGTAGTCGGCGAAGTCCTCCCTCACCTCATGGACGTCCGGGAGGAACGCGGGCATCCTGCCCTTGAAGTCGTCGGGCTCCAGGCCCCACAGGGCCTTGCCCGAGCCCCTCTCCCACAGCCTGTGCGTATTCGTCGGGCCCCACCAGTAGCAGAAAGGCTGACCTTTCGGGCGGGCCTTAAGGAAGTCCCCGAAGTTGCCGCGCACCTCGGCGTACATCTCGCCCTTGGCCGCCTCCACGCCTATGGCCGGCGCCCTCTTGGTGACGTTCTGCGAGAAGGAGCCGAAGTGCCAGCCGGCCTTGTCGTAGGCGGTCCTGGCCCCGCCGTACGGGGCGTTGTTCGCCTTCCCCGGCGACCAGACCTTGGCCGTGTGGCCTATGAAGTACCCGGCCTTCTCCAGCTCGAGGGGATATGAGGGTATCGACTCGTCCCATACCGCCCCCAGCAGTATCGCGCCGAGGCCCGTCTGCCAGAAGTACCGGCCCGACAGCACCGAGCTCCTGCACGGCGTGCAGCTGGGCGCCGGCACGAAGGCGTTGAGGAAGAGCGCGCCCTCGCGCGCCACGCGGTCGAAGCTCGGCGTGCTTATGATGTGGTTCAGGGACGCCTCGCCCTCATGTTCCGCGTAGGCGCGGGCGTACCTGCCCCAATCGTCCGCGAATGCGAATAGTATGTTCACGGCCGCCTCGCGCGCCCTGTCCCGCCGCTTACATGCGGGGGCGCGCATCCCCCCTGCGTCAGTATGGATGGTGGCGCCGCCCGTCTTCCGTTGCGGGAAGGCCGCGCCCGATAGGCGAAGTATAGCACATGGCGCGGCGCGCGCGGACGCGCGGGGGTCCGCAGTTATTTAACGGCTCAGTGCCTGAGCAGGTACCTCGGGTCCGCCCTGAGCCTGGCCGCGACCATGTCCCTCAGGGGCGCGGCGCCCATCACCCGCGCGGTCGCGTCCCCGAACGTCCCCAGCCTGAGCACGCCCTTCTCGATGGCCTCGGCCTCCAGCTTCACGAAGGTGCTGGATCCCAACCGGTTGCAATGCCTGTATTGCGGCGTGTGGATCCTCCTGCCTTCCTCATTTATGACGTACAGGTCGGTGGCTTCGCCCGAAACCGCCTCCTCCGCCCCGTCCCACTCCTCGATCCCATGTATGAAGGTGTTCCTGGTGTAGTTCACCCCGATAAGCAGGATGGCGGCGCCGCGCTCCCATAATTTATGGTAGGCCCCGCCCTTGCCGCACGGCGTCCTGATGGCCTCCTCCCCGGCG
>WRCU01000187.1 GCA_009783805.1 Oscillospiraceae bacterium | reverse complement strand
GCGCCCTCACCCTTGTCCATGCACATCTTGTCGAAGCCCCCGAGCATGAGGAACCTCGGATAGGCCTTCCGTATGGCGCATATGTCCACGCCGGCCTGCCGCTCTAATGGGTAGACGCCTCCGATGCCGGCCCTTATCAACCAGGGGATCATGGACGTCACGTCGCCGTCGGTGTCGACCAGGATCCGGACGCCGCCGTCGGCCATCGGCCCGTTCACCTTCAGGTAGTATGGGAGCAGGAACTCGTCGAAGAGGGCTTCGGACAGCATCGGGCCGTGGTTGTACGACATGTCCTCCGCGTACCCGACCATATCGGGCCTGAGGACGCTTAGGCACGCCTCCATCACCCTCACGTTGAACTCGGCGAGGTCGCGGTTCATGGCGTGCATCAGCTCAGGCTCGTCGTGGAAGGCGAGGAGGTGCGGCTCTATGCCCATGAGGGTCCTGGGGAACCAGAAGAAGCCGTCCAGCCACACCCTGATGATTATCTCGCCCCTGTCATGGCGGCCCTTCATCCTCCTGAGCGCCCCGCGGAAGGCCTCTATCGCCTCGCCGCGGAACATCCGGCCTCGGCAGGCCAGATAATCGTCCATGCAGGATATGGGCCCATGCCCGTCCCTGCCCGGCGGGAGCTCCTCCCATACGGCCCGCGCGCCGACGCAGTGCATCTCGTCCAGGCCGAAGTGGCTCAGGGACTCGGAGAACCCCATCGCGGGCAGCCCCTCCGCCTGCCACCGCTCCACCGTCTTGCCCCACCACGCCGCCCATTCCACCATCGGCATTCGACCCGCCGGGGCCCTGAACGAGAAGACGTCGTTGAACCTTTCCCTGCCCGTCATGTGAGCACCCCCATCGGCCTTCGCGTCCCGTCATGGACCCGGCTAGGCCATCCTTAAATGCCGTCCGCCCGGTCGGCCGGGTCCGCGCCGCCGCCGGCCAGGGCCATCGCGCCGACGGCCTCGGCGCCGGGGGCCACCGTCCAGGCCAGCCTTCCCTCCGCGGCCATCAGGCCCTCGTCGTATTCCGCGTGGGCCTCGCACCCCGGCGGCAGCTCGCCCTTTATATATCTGTCGGAGAGCTCGTCCTCGACGTAGGCCTGTATCACGTGCCTCAGCGGCCTGGCGCCGTACTTGGCGTCATGGCCCTTGGCTATGAGGAATCGCCTCGCCCCGTCCGCGACCGTGAGCCTGACGCCCTTCCCGGCCGCCTCCGCCGCCACCTCGGCCACCATTATGTCCGCTATCCCAAGCAGCTCGGCCTCGCCCAGCTCATTGAATACGATCGTCTCGTCAATCCTGTTGAGCAGCTCCGGCCTGAATATCTCCTTCAGGGCCTTGTCGGCGCGCTCCTTCAAGGACGCCGCCGAGGACGGCCCGAACCCCATGCCCGCGGCCTTGAAGCTGCCGCCCGCGTTCGAGGTCAGGACCAGAACCGCGTTCTCGAAGCTCACGTACTTCCCGTGGCTGTCGGTGAGCCTGCCGTCATCGAGTATCTGCAGCAGCATGTTGTAGACGTCCGGGTGGGCCTTCTCGACCTCATCGAACAGGACGACGGAGTAAGGCTTCCGCCTGATCCTCTCCGTGAGCTGGCCGCCGTCGTCGTAGCCGACGTAGCCGGGCGGTGAGCCTATGAGCTTGGAGACGGTGTGCCGCTCCATGTACTCGGACATGTCCAGGCGGATGAGCGCGCCCTCGGAGCCGAACAGCTCGATCGCCAGGGCCTTGACGAGCTCGGTCTTGCCCACCCCCGTCGGCCCGATGAAGATGAACGAGCACGGCTTGCGCCTCTTCTTGAATCCGGAGCGGTTCCTGCGGATGGCCTTGGACAGTGTGGCTATCGCCCCGTCCTGCCCGACCACGCGGCGCCTGAGGCTGCCCTCCAGCTCCAGGAGCCTGGCCGACTCCGCCTCCGTCAGCCTCCGGACGGGTATCCCGGTCCACGACTCGACCACGGAGGCTATGTCGGCCTCGGTCAGGTAGACGTCCTTCAGGACCCCCTCCAGCTCCGCTATCCTCTCAGTCAGCTTGCATTCCTTGACCTTGAGGTCCGCGGCCTTTTGGTAGTCCTCGATGGAGTCGGCCGATATCGCGCTCTCCTTCTGCGACTGTATGCTGGACAGCTCCTCCCTCAGCGACTCGAGGTCGTTCAGGTCCGTGTTCCTGAGGTTGGCCCTCGACGCGGCCTCGTCGATCACGTCGATGGCCTTGTCGGGGAGGAACCTGTCGTTTATGTACCTGGCGGCCAGCGACACGGCGTACCTGACCACGTCGTCCGTGATCCTCACCTTGTGGAAGCTTTCATAGTACCCTTTGATGCCTTCCAGGACCGCCACCGTCTCAACCTCGTCGGGCTCGTCGACCATGACCGGCTGGAACCTCCGCTCCAGCGCCGCGTCCTTCTCGATGTACCGCCTGTACTCCCGGATGGTGGTGGCCCCTATGACCTGGAACTCGCCGCGGGCGAGCGCCGGCTTCAGGATGTTGGCGGCGTTCATGGCCCCCTCCGCCTCGCCCGCGCCCATTATGTTGTGGAGCTCGTCTATGACCAGGATGACGTTGCCGGCCTGCCTGACCTCCTCGATGATCCCCTTCATCCTGGCCTCGAACTGCCCGCGGAACTGGGTCCCGGCGACGATCGAGGCGAGATCCAGCATGTATATCTCATACCCCTGTATCTTGGCAGGCACCTGACGCGCGGCCACCCTCACCGCGAGGCCCTCGGCGATGGCCGTCTTGCCCACCCCCGGCTCACCTATGAGCACGGGATTGTTCTTGCGCCGCCTGTTCAGGATCTGTATGACCCTCTCTATCTCCCTGTCCCTGCCTATGACCTTGTCTATCGCGTCGTTCTTGGCCCGTTCCGTGACGTTGATGCCGAACTGCTCGAGGAGCTTCCTCTTCTTGGCCGCGGGCTCCTTCTTGTCTCCGCCCTTCGCCGTGCGCTGAGGGTCCTTGTCGGCCTCCTTGCCCTGGTCGGGCTCCTTGCCGCCCGAGACGGCCTTGTCCTCTATGCGCCTGCGCTGCTGCCAGGGCGCCCCGCCGAGCATCTTCCCGAAGATGGACCCTAGGGCCTTCGCCGCGTCCCCGCCGCCCTCCGCGTCCGACCCGTCGGTCCCGGGCGCCGCGATGCCGTCCAGGGGGTTCCCCTCGGCCCCCTCCATCAGGCTGCCCATCTGCCTGTTCAGGTTGTCCAGCTCCTCCTCCGTGATGCCGGTCTGCTCCAGGAGCCTGCTGATGGGCGCGATGCCCCGGCTCTTGGCGCAGGTCAGGCACAGCCCCTCATTCTCGGTCCGGCCGTCGGTGACCTTCTGCACGAAGACGACGGCGTAACGCTCCCCACAGGCGGAGCAGAGCATCATGGGCCGCACCTAACTATGCCCCCCGGCCGCGCCGCGGGCCGAATGGATCCCTACCATATTATTTCCTCCACCTTCAGGCCCTTATGCTCCTTCAGGTCTATTATCGCCCCGTCCACCTTCACCATGGGCCTGGAGACGTTCTTCGGGTCGACGAAGACTATCTCGCCGATCGACCCGTCGGTGAGCCTGGCGTTGTCGCCGACGTAGTACGTGATTATGTTGCTGTAGAAGGTCCTCACGACGATGGGGTCCAGGTAGCCGAAGAAGTTGCTTTCGAAGTAGGCGAAGACGTCGAAGGGCGACTGCTTCTTCTTATACACCCTCTCGGACGTCATCGCGTCGTATATGTCCGCTATGGTGACGATCTTGGAATAGAGGTGGATCTCCGAGCCCAGCTTCCTGTGCGGGTAGCCCGTCCCGTCCTCCCTCTCGTGGTGCTCGAGGACGGCCCTCTTGACGCCCTCCGGTATCTCCGGCTCATCCGCGACCAGCCCATGGCCCATGACCGTGTGGCCCTTCATGACGGCGAACTCCTCGTCGGTCAGGTCACCCTGCTTGTTGAGCACATCGCCCGGCACCTTCGCCTTGCCTATGTCGTGCAGGACCCCGGACTTGACCACCTCCATCACGGTCGCCTCGTCCAGGCTGAGCCACTTCGCTATGAGCATGGAGATGAGCGAGACGTTCACGCAGTGGGAGTACGTGTACTCGTCCGCGTGGCGCAGTATCCCCAGGCACCTGATCACGTCCATGTTCTCGCTGTGGTCGGTCACGATCTCCTCGGATATGCCGTTGACGGCGGCGATGTTCACCTCCCCGCCCCTGGCCACGTCGTTCAGCATGTCCCTGATGAACCCGACGTTATGGTCGTACTTCAGCTTGAACTCGCTGAAGCGCCTGGCATGCTGCTCGGAGCCGAACGAGTCGACGTAGACCTCCAGCCTCCTTATGCCGAGGCTCCTGAGCTTTATGAGGTGGTACTGCTGGATCAGGCTGCCTTTGTCCATGAAGGCCTTGCCCGTCATGTCGCGGATCGTCTCCGCTATCCGCATGCCGGGCTTGCACTCGTCCATGTCGACTATCGTCTTTTGCATGGCCTCGGTACCTTTCGCGTTG
>WRCU01000186.1 GCA_009783805.1 Oscillospiraceae bacterium | reverse complement strand
TCCAGGCCGTCGGCCGAAATGGCCAACGCATCATCCCCGACCCAGAAGGCGACGTAGTCCGACCACCATTCATGTACCGCGCCGAGCGACGACTGCGTGTAGAACCTTAGTTTCAACTCGTCGGCCAGAACCACGTAGACCGTTCCGTCGAACTCGAACGCGTCGCCCCGCGCCAAGGTGAGCGTCCTCTCGGAGTCCTCCTCCGGCAGCGACTCGCCCAGCGGGGAGAACCCGCCGCCATCCCCGTAGTGGTCCATGATGCGCGTGCCCGTGAAGGCGGGCGCGCCGTCGTCCCCTAAAGGCTCCGGCGTCTCCCTTCCCTCGCCGGATTCCGTGGCGCCGGACATGACCGGTGGGCCCGAGGAGGAGGCGGGCGGATCCATGGATGCCCCATCCAAGCCATCGGCCGAAAGGGCCAACGCGCCGTCCCCGACGCCCCCGTCGCCCCCGCATGAGGTCACGGCCATGACGGTGAGCAACGCGGCGGCCATCGCGGCCATCGCGGCTCTATGCTTGAATCCCATCATCACGGCCATATATACGTTTACGCCGGCCTAGCCTAAAAGTCTCGGCCGCGCTTCCTTTCGACGGATTTTGCCTTCCCTCGGCATCGTCAGGCGGCTTGTGCTCGGCCAGGGCGGCCATCATCCCTGGCAGGCAAAAGCCCGTTCGGCGGCTCAACGTCGATCCGCCTCCCGGGCCTGTCCCTCTTCTTGTTCTTGACGTCCGGCATGACCTTGGTCACGGGGCTTAAGCCCCCCCAGCCCTTTCGGAATGAGCGATTGTACCCTCGCCTATCACGCTTGGACATCTTGCCTATCGGAACGTGCGCTTGCCTCATCGCGAGCCACCCCCTAAGGGGCTATTCTACCATAGCGCCCCGTCACTTTCCCATGTCGAGGCGGATGGATCCGCTCACGGTGCTGATGGTCACCTCATTCCCACCGGGTTCGGAGGCGGTCCGCCTGGCGGGGCTATAGACCCTCACCCCGTCGAGCGTGATCGACCCCGAGGTCGACGACATGGAATAGCCGTACCCGTCGCGCCCCCCCGCCAAGGAGACGGTCACCTTCCCGGAGACGGACTTCGCATACGTGACGCCCCCCTCCTTGCCGCCCGCCATGTCACCGTTCAGCGCTATCCCGCCGCTGACCGTCTCAGCGCGCAGCTCCGCCCACGTGGCGCCCTTAAAGTCCAGCGAACCGGATACGGCGTTCAACCTGACCTTATTCATATGGCCTTCACACACGACCGCCACCTTGCCCGACACGCTGCCCACGGTCAACTCCGAGCACCCGGCGACGGCCGCGTCCACCCTGCCCGAGGTGGACGTTATGTTTATGGACGCGTCCCCCGAACCCGTTCCGGCGAACCGGGCCTTGCCCGAGGCCGTCTTCACGTAGGCCGTCTGGAATCCCCCCACGTCAGCCCTCACGTCTCCTGAGGCGGTGACCAAGGACAGCGAGGCGACATATGGTGCCTCGACGTCCACCGTGCCGCTGGCCGTCCTCACGTCTACCGACTCAAACGCCGCATCCCTCGGGTAGTAGATCCTGACATAGTAGTCACTGCCGCCCTCCAGCATGAAGCCCAAGTCGAACAGCCTGAACGAGAACCCGCCCCCGTCCGCCGCCCCCACGGTCAGGGTGCCCCCATCGACGCCCCACTCAATGGGCCGTCGGCTTTCGGGAAGGTATGCGTCGATCCCATAGCGGTCCGACGGTATAAGCTGGACCTTGGCCTCCGAAGTCCTGACGATCACGTTGGCGAACGGCTCCAAGCCGGTCTCCGCTAACCGCACCCCCGAACCGTCCCCATGCGAGCCTATGCGGAAGCCGCCGACGCCCAAGGTCGCATACCCCCCCATCGCGCCCATCGCGAACCCCACCGCGATGAAGGCCACGCCCAGCACCATCGCGGCCGCCGCGACCCTTCACCATAGCACCTTACCTGCCCTCATCGTAGGCCTCCTTCTTTCCTCTCCTTAAGATGACTTTCCCGACGAGCTTGCCGATGGCGCCGAAGCCCTTGCGCGATGCGGTCAGCGTGGCCTTCACAAACATGAGGCCCAGCCCGAAGACGAACAGGCCCGAGCCGAGTATGACGAACGCCATGGCCGGGTCCTGGAAGAAAGCCACGACCCCGAGCCCCACGCTCACGAGCCCGGCCGCGACCATGGCGATCCCCGAGGCGAAGAATGAGACGATGACGGAGGCGAACGCGATCAGGATGGATAGGGCCACGACGCAGACCGCTATCGCTATGGGCAGCCCCACCGGGGCGGCGAATACCGCGAGTATCACGCCCAGTGTGAGCTTCAACCCCCTCCCGGGCCTTCGCCCGCCCTTCCCTTCGGCTCGGCCCTCATGCGCGCCCGCGCCGTATCCCACGCCGTCCTCCGCGCCGTACCCCGCGCCGCGGCCGCCCCCGCCTATCGGCTCTCCGTCCCTGCCTTCCAGGTTGCGGCGCACGTAGTCGTCCCCATACCTGCCGTCGGCGGCCTTATCCCCGCCCAAGGCGAAGCCGTCCGTCCCGCCCGAATCGGCGCCTTCGCCTAAGATTGCCCCCGTTGACCCATCGTCCCCGGCGGGCCCGCCGAACGCCGCCGCCTCACCGTCTTCCCGCCCGGCCGCGTATGGCGCGCCCAGGGAGGCCCCCACCGCGAACTCGGCCACTATCTTCGCGGCCACCTCTCCGGGGGGGCCCAGCCTCTCGATCACCTCACCGTCGTCCAGCCCGGCGTCCAGGAAGTAGCCTTCGTAATACTCGAGGGCGTCGCGGGCCTCAGCCTCCGGCATGGCGCGCAGGCCCCGCCTAAGCCGCGCCAGATACTCATCCTTGCTCATGATGCGTCACCCCCCAGTATCTTCTCTACCTTGCCCTTGAAGACCTTCCATTCCTCCACGCAGGCCCGGAACCTGTCCGCACCCTTCTCCGTAAGCCGGTAATAGCGCCTGTTCCTGCCGCTGTGAGGCTCATCGTAAGTCGTGAGCAGCTCATCGTTCTGCAGGCGCCTCATCACCGGGTACAGCGTGGACTCCGAGATGTCCAGCGACTCCTTGACCAGTTGCGTCAGGCTGTAGCCGTAGGCGTCCTTTTCGGCCAGGAACGCCAGGACGCAGGCGTCCAGGAGTGTCCCGCTGACTTGTATCGCCATCCCCTCACCTCCTTTAATATTGCCCATTGGGCAATATGACTTGAAAAACATTATTTCAATTCGTGAATATTATATTTTGTATATTATTGTCCAGTCAATACCCTAACGAAAATTTAACCTAGGCTATCTATGGTATATTTAACTATTCACCCGAATCGCCGAAGGGCCGGCCTAGCCATGAGAGGGATGAAATGCGAGGGTTCCTGGCGGAGTTCCAAAGGGAGTATGAGTTGATTGCGGGGATGCAGATAGGCAGGCTCGAGCCGGGTCTGTCACCCGACGAGGTGCTGGCGCGCTGCAAGGAGAAGGTAGGCGGCTTCGTCGCCATGCGCGTGAGGAACAAGGAGCTGCTCAACGACAGCCTCTACCCCATGCTGGAGGACATCGGTGGCATAACGGAGGAGGATGAGGCGGACCTGTACGAGACCATGCAAAAAATATCGGCGTATGAGGTGAGGATCGACCCGAGCCTGGCCTACAAGGTCTACGAAAGCCTGCTTCGGTGGGCGCGTGCCAGGGGCGACGCGGACAAGGTCATCAAGTACCTCTATTGGAGCGGGGTCACCCTCCACTTCATAGGCAAAGGCAGGCACGACGAGACGCTGGCCTACTTCGACGAGTGCAGGTCATACGCCGCCGGATACCATTCCATACGGTCGGCCGAAACCAGGCAGTACATACACCGGTGCCTCGGGAACTGCATAATGGTGCTGTACAACGTCGGCGATCAAAGGAAGGCCGCCGAGCTCGAGCGCTTCACCTACGGCTTCTGGAACGAGATACTCTTTCGGGGCGCGGACCCCGAATTCCCCTGGCAGTACTACTTCATACTCTGCCTCAACTACAGGCACGGCTACCTGACGCAGAGGGTCCGTGAGGAGCCCGACTCCGAGACGAAGGAGAACATACGGGCGATCCTCGACAACGCCATGGCGATACATAGGCTGTACCGCAAGGACCCCAGCATGTTCAAGGCGTTCGGGGGCTCGCGGTACGACTTCTACCTATGGGAGGCCCAATTCCTGTCCGGGCTCATCTCCTTCGACCAGCTGCGCGAGAACATCGACAGGATCTGGATGGAGGTGGAACCGGGCGACTACTCGGCGAACGCCATGTTCGTGAAGGGGCAGCTCAGCTCCTTCCTGATGCTCTACTCCGCCAAGATGAGGAAGTACAGGTCGAAGAAGGATGAGATCATGGTGACCGCGCTCAAGGACACGTTCGACTTCCTGGGCGGCGTCCCCATGTCGGTAAGCCCGAGGGACTTGAACTCTCAAGTGCAGATGGTGGCCAAGAACATCAGCGGGTTCTTCGAGCCGATGGACCAGCTGAGGT
>WRCU01000185.1 GCA_009783805.1 Oscillospiraceae bacterium | reverse complement strand
TCGACCGAGGCCACGTTCGAGACGTTCGGGTAGTAGGCTGAATACCGGCGCTTGGCTATCTCCTCAACGGTGTACCTGACGTCCGCCGTCGTGAGGGGCCCCCCGTCGTGCCAGCGGGCGTCGGTGCGGATCGTTACGGTCCAGACCATGCTGTCGCCCGACGGCTGCCAGGCCAAAGCGAGGTTCGGCCTGACGCCCTCAGACCATACCAGGTCCACCAACCCGTCGTAGATCAGCCTGAGGTAGTTCGGGTATGGGATGCTGGGCGAGCATATGGGGTTCGGATAGTCGTCGAACATGGAGAACAGCTCGAGGCTGCCGTGGAGCGTGGGGCCGCGGTCCTTGGCCTCCGCGTCGCCCCCGTACACGGACATGTTCGACGCGCTTTCCCCGGGCGGCGGTATGTCGTCGCCGTAGCTCGCGCAGGAGGCGGCCGACAGCGCCGCCGAAAGCGCCAGCGCGGCGAGGAGGGGCGTGCGTGCGTTACGGCTCATGCCTTTCATTCTACGCGCCGCCCGGCCGCCTTTCAATGGGCCGGCCGCTCCCGCAGCCACATGAACGCCGCCATCCTGCCGGCCCCGGCGCCGTCCCTCCTATGGGAGTGGAAGAGGCCCTCGCCGCAGCTGGTGCAGAGCCCGGAGACGCATATGCGACGCCTATCGACGCCTACTCCAACCAAGTCGCGGCGTATCACCTCGCCCAAGTCCACCGTCAGCCGCCCGTCCCGGCTCCGGATTCCGGGCGCCGGCGCCCAGTCCTTGGCCATCGCCGAGGCGACGGCGTCGCCGACCTCGTAGCAGCATCCCTTGATGTATGGGCCGACGTACGCGCACAGGTCGCCGGCGTCGGTCCCGAAGGCCGCGGACATGGCCTCCGCGGCCTTCACGGCGACGGAGCCCGCGGTCCCCTTCCAGCCCGAGTGCGCGAGGCCCATGGCGTGTCGGCGCGCGTCATACAGGTATACCGGGGCGCAGTCGGCATGGAGGGTCATGAGCGCGACGCCCGGCACGTCGCATACGGCCGAGTCGCATTCGCCCAGCTCGAGGAGGCCCGACGGCCCTCCGGACCCCGTTCGGCCCGGCCCTGGGGCCGTCACCCCGTCGGGGCGGCCCCACCCGGCCGCGGCCGATATGGCCTTGACGCCGACTCCATGCACCTGCGTCGCCTTCGCAATGGCATGCCCCGCGAAACCCAGCGCCCTGGCCGCCGCCCAGGCCCAGGCGCTGGCCGCGGGCCCGCGCCCGTTCGCGGGCCCGCCCCCATGGGCGCCCGATCCGGCTATGCCATGCGGGCCCATGCCGAACGGCTCGAGCCTGGTCGTGAAGGCGGCTTCGGTGCCTCCCAGGCCGCGGCACCTGACGTGCGTGGGCCAGCCGAGCCTTACGACCTCCTCGGTCACGTCTTCTTCCTCGGGTCCCATCATAAGCCTCCGTCAAACCCTCACGTTGATGCGCGTGATGGACGCGCACTTGCCGTCCTCGCCTATGACGGCCAAGACCGCGTTGAATTGGGCTGGCCCGGCGCTTACGTCCAGGTGGCGCGGCATGCACCCCACCAGCCGCTCGGTGGCCGCTTCCCTGTCCATGCCTATCACGCCTTCCGTAGGGCCCGTCATGCCCACGTCGGTTATGTACCCGGCCCCGCCGGGCAGCACCCTCTCGTCGGCCGTCTGCACGTGGGTGTGCGTCCCTAGGACGCAGGAGACCCTGTCCTCCAGGTACCAGCCCATGGCGACCTTCTCCGCGGTGGCCTCAGCGTGGAAGTCGACCACGACGGCGTCGCACTTGGGCCCCAGGGTCTCCAGCACGTCCGAGGCCGTCCTGAACGGGCAGTCGCAGCCGTCCATGAAGACTCGCCCCATGAGGTTCAGGACCCCCAGCCTTCTGCCTTTTCTTACGACGACGTGGCTGACGGCGCCCGGGGCGGTCGGGGGGAGGTTCGCCGGCCTCACCAGGTGGGGGAACCCGTCGATCTCCCCGACGAACGACTGCCTGGTGAAGACGTGGTTCCCGGTCGTGATGCAATCCACGCCGGCCGCGGTGACCTCCTCCACGACTGAGGCCGTAAGCCCCCGCCCCGCGGCCGCGTTCTCGCAGTTCGCGACGCACACGTCATACCCATGGTTCGCGCAGGCCCATCTCAGCCCCCTGGCCAACGCCTGCCTCCCGGGCTTCCCGACCACGTCCCCCACGAAAAGGACCCTCATGCCGCCCATACCCCATCCCCCGCCTATTCGCCATGCATGGGAGGCGCGCCCATGCGGATAAAAAAAAGCGTGTCTCCACGCTTTTTTATTGGCGGCTCCCCCAGCCACGCCGCGTCGGCGCGGCATAAGGCGCCCAACCGCCCATGCCCCGGGCCAAAGCCGCCCTTACGGCCTTTACTTCGCGTAGTCTATCACCCTGGTCTCCCTGATCATGCTGACCTTGATCTGCCCCGGATAGTCGAGGTCACCCTCGATCTTCTGGACGATCTCCCTGGCCTTCAAGATCATGTCGTCGTCGCCTATCTCCTCCGGCTTGACGATGATCCTTATCTCCCTGCCGGCCTGTATCGCGAAGCTGCGGTTCACGCCTGGGAATGAGTTCGCGATCTCCTCCAGCTTCTCTATCCTCTTGATGTACGTCTGCAGCGTCTCGCGCCTCGCCCCCGGCCTCGAGGCCGATATGGCGTCGGCCGCCCCGACGAGTATCGAGGTCACGGACGTGGGCTCGACGTCGCCGTGGTGCGACATGATGGCGTTGATCACGTCGTTCCCCTCACGGTACCTCTTCGCGAGGTCCCCGCCTATCATGACGTGGGACCCTTCCATCTCGTAGTCGACGGCCTTGCCGATGTCATGGAGCAGCCCCGCCCTCTTGGCGACCACGGCGTCCACGCCTATCTCGCCGGCCAGCAGCGCGGCCAGCCTGGCGACCTCGATCGAGTGTATGAGCACGCTCTGCCCGTAGCTCGTGCGGAACCTCAGCTTGCCTATGAGCTTGACTATCTCCTGGTGCAGCCCGTGGACCCCCACCTCGAAGGCCGCCTCCTCGCCTTCCTGCCTGATGACGGCCTCGACCTCGGACTTCGCCTTCTCCACCATCTCCTCTATCCTGGCCGGGTGGATCCTGCCGTCGTGGATGAGCTTCTCCAGTGCGATCCTCGCGACCTCCCGACGTATCGGGTCGAACCCGGACAGTATGACCGCCTCAGGCGTGTCGTCGACTATGAAGTCTATGCCGGTCAGCGTCTCCAGTGCGCGTATGTTCCTGCCCTCACGGCCGATGATCCTGCCCTTCATCTCCTCGCTCGGCAGGGAGACCACCGATACCGCGGCCTCGGATATATGGTCAGAGGCGCACTTCTGCACCGCGATCGCTATGACCTCCTTGGCCCTCCTGTCAGCCTCTTCCTTCGTCCTCGACTCGTACTCCTTGATCATCAGCGCGGACTCATGCTTGATCTCATCCTCGAAGCTGCTGAGGAGCTGCTGCTTGGCCTCGTCGGACGTCAGGCCGGATATGCGCTCGAGCGCCAGGACCTGCTCCTTGCGCACATCATTCGCCTGCTCCTTCAGAAGCTCGACGTTGCGCAGCTCGCCCTTGAGCTGCTCCTCCTTCTGCTCCATCGACTCGGTCTTCCTGTCCAGCTGGTCTTCCTTTTGGACCAACATCCTCTCGTTCTTCTGGATCTCATTGCGGCGGTCCTTGACCTCCCGCTCCAGCTCCAGGCGGCTGTTGTGGATCTCCTCCTTCGCCAGCAGCAGAAGCTCCCTCTTCTTTGACTCACCGCCGAGGTAGGCCTCGGCGAGCGCCTTCCTCGCCTCCTCCTCGGCCACGTTCAGCTCCTGTTGGATCTTGCCCTTCCTGGCCTCTATACCTTTTTTATAGCTTACCCTCACGGCCACGTATACCATGGCGGCCGCGAGGACGACCCCTATTGAAATCCCTATGAAGATCTCGATAGCGCATCCACCCCCTCATATTTAGTTTTCAACGATCGGAAGGCGCATATGAAATAAGGCTATGCGCCTTTAGCACACAGACAATAGCATTTTATGGTTGTTGCGGAAGTATGTCAATATGGGGGGGCCGCCCCTCCGGGCGGGCGGGCTAGCGCCTAGGCTCTATGGCCTCAATGCCGCCCATGTACGGGCGCAGGGCGGGCGGGACCTCGACGCCGCCGTCCTCGCGCTGGTACGTCTCCAGCAAGGGTATGAGTATCCTGGGAGAGGCTATGGCGGTGTTGTTGAGCGTGTGGACGAACTTGGTCGACCCGTCGCGCGCCCTATACCTTATGTTCGACCTGATGGCCTGGAAGTCGTGCATGGACGAGCACGAATGGGTTTCGCAGAACGCGTCCCTCCCGGGCATCCACGTCTCTATCTCATGCTTCTTCACCTGGCCGATGCCTATCTCCCCGGTACAGGCCAAGGCCACGCGGTAATGCAGGCCCAGGTCGCACAGCACTTCCTCCGAGTTCCTCAGCAGCTCCATATGGAGCCTCTCGGACTCATCCGCGTCGTT
>WRCU01000184.1 GCA_009783805.1 Oscillospiraceae bacterium | reverse complement strand
TGATTGCATATTACATGAATCCGTTTATTGTTTATATAATTATAAAAGCCGCACAGACCAACAAGAGCGTATGCAATATCATGCGGCAGAAAGAACGGAAATAACAGCAGCCAAGCATAAAAAATAGTACCATATTCCGACTAATTGTTAAAAACAACTCATTTATAAATTCATTTTACCTCTTCGCTGTATAATAGGCCGGTATAGTTTTAATGTAAAAGGAGATACGTCCTTGTCTTATAATATATCGTATAAAATTTCCTAATGTTTATCATAGTAAAACTTAATTTTAAACCCTTACCAAAATGTCATAAAAAGGGGGCGGGTTAGGGTCGGGCGGGTGGGAGCGCGTTCATAATCGCTGTTGTCGTTACGCAAGTGTGCTATAGAACTGTTGTGCAGACGGAATTTCATTAATTTCATAGTCCAACATGGAAGGTAAACTAATAATAAATATTAAGGTTTTATTAAAATATTATAACACAATCTATACATGAAGCGTATCGAATTAATCCGGTCTATGTATAATTTTTACATCAAATATTTTCGCTAGGCTCTGTGCAAATCCGTATGCTTCGCCCAATTAGCCATATACCTACGCCCCCCACAATCCGCCGCATGGGCGGGCAGCCCGCCCAACGGCGCGGCTCAGCCCTCGAGGTCCTCCAGCCCCTCAGCGGCTCCGTCGCCGCCCCCGCCGCTTGTCTGGGCCTTTTTCACCACCTTCACGTCATCGGCCTTGAAAATGGCCAGGTCCGATCCGTCGTAGCCGTCGGAGCCTTGGCTAGACGGGGAGTCCAGCCTCACCTTCACGGTTTCGTTCAGGAGTGATGTCTCAGCCACGACCCCCCTGCCCCTGGCCGTCTCCACGACCGACCCCGTCGGTGGGACCTTGCGCAGCAGCTCCTCATAGGCTTCCTGCTCATACTTGAGACAGCACATAAGCCTACCGCACAGGCCTGATATCTTGCTGGGGTTGAGCGACTTGCCCTGCTCCTTCGCCATCTTTATCGAGATCGGCTGGAACTCCTCCAGATATTCCTTGCAGCATATGACCCGACCGCAGACGCCCATGCCCCCGACCTTCTTCGCCTCGTCCCTCGGGGCTATCTGCCTAAGCTCGATCCTCGTCTTGAAGACGTGCGCGAGGTCCCTGGCCAGCTCCCTGAAGTCGACGCGCCCGTCATGGGTGAAGTAGAAGAGGATCTTGCCGTGGTCGAACGTGTACTCCACGTCGACCAGCTTCATCTCGAGCTTACGCTCCTTTATTTTTTCAACGCATATACGGAAGGCCTCCGCCTCCTTGACGGCGATCCCCGCCGCCACCGCCTCATCCTCCTCTGTGGCCACCCTGATGACCTTCCTGAGGGGCTGCACGACCTCATCCTCCTCCACCAGCTTGGAAGGCACCACCACCTCCCCGAACTCAACGCCCCTCGCGGTTTCCACGACCGCGTTCTTCGCCCCGGCGAGGTCCACGCCCTCCGGATCGAAGTAGTATATCTTTCCCGCCTTCCTGAACCGTATGCCGGCTATGTTCACCATCGCCTCAGACACCCCGCCTCCGCCTAATGTATGCCGTCCCTTACGATCGAACGCCCCCGTCAGGGCCCCGCGACGCCCAGCCCGCGCCCCTCATGCCTAACAAGGGACCCGCGCAATCCCATGATAAGCGCGCCGTCAGCCATGGCGAATCCGACGTTACCCTCCGTCGCTCGCATGGCCGTCCCTATGGCTGAGACGGAACGGAGTATCCCCCCTATGCCGTGGGCCTCGGCACACCTTCTTAAAAAAGGTCCCAACCCGCCTGAGTCCGGGACGCACACCCCCAGCTTGATCCTGAGCATCGTCCGGTACAGGTCCGACAGGTTCTTTAACACCTCTGGGTACATGTCCTTATACCCGTCTGGATCCGGCCTGGCCCTAGACCCCCCCGCCCCGACGGCGGGCCCGCATGCGTGCGCCAGCAACCCGATCGCTGCCCCCAATGGGCCCCCGAAGGCTCCCTGTGCCTCCGTCCCATCCGAGGCGGTGGGCCCTAGCCCGACGCCTTCCGCGCCCGTATTCCCCGCGTCCGTGGGCCCCGCGCCCAAAGCCGCTTCCGCCCCGCGGCCGACCCCGCCCATCCTCAGCCTGACCGACCTCGACCTTACCGTCTCCAGGAGCGAGAACCACGATTCCGTGACTAGGATGAAGGCCACGTCGGGGGGTGGGTCCTCTAGGCTCTTCAAGAGCGCGTTCTGCGCCTGGACCGTCATCCTCTCCGCGCCCATGATCACGTACGCCTTGCGCGCCGAGTATAAAGGCTTCACCCTCGCGTCGCCGATAATCGACCTTACCTCGTCCACCGAGACGGCGCCGTCCCCGCCTATAAACTTGAAATCCGGGTTCCCTCCCGCGTCCATGAGGACGCATGAGCCGCACCCGCATACGCGTTCCGCCCACCCGGCGCCCGGCGTCCCCGAAGCGTCCCCGGGCGACAGGCACATGACGCCCTTCGCCATCTCCCTGGCCAAAGGCCCCGCCTCCGCGGCGCCCAGGCCATCGACCACGTAGGCGTGGCCCGTCACGGAAAGCGCGGGCAGCGCCGCACGGACGGCGGCGCCGGCGGAATGGGCACGACCGTCGCCATGGCCTTCATAGGAGGAGGTCAAGGATGAATCCTCTTATGTCCTCGATCTTCTGCAGGATCCCTATGTTGTCCTTCTCCTCCATCAAGACCTCCGCGGTCAGCCTTTCGAGGTTGTCGTTTATCTTCTTCACCGTGGAGTAGACCTTATGCTTGCCCCTCCTGTTGAGGAAGCTCTCCTTCGTGAACTTGTGCGAGTAGGCGACGGCCTCCGAAACGAACTCCGATATCATTGCCTTGTACACGCGCAGCTCTGCGATGTCCACTTTCTGGCCCAGCTTCTTCCCCTGCTCGTATATGCGCTCGGCCAGGTCGCCGAGCCTGGTCTCCACGTTCCTTTCGTCGGCCTTCATCATCACGCCCTCGAACGTGGCCGCGGAGCCGGGCCTGACCACCATGTTCGTATGGCGCCGCCTGTCGCCGACGCCCCCAGTCTTTGCGCTTACCCCGCGTATCCTCATGGCGCCCTCTTCCCATCCCCGTCTGGCGGGCCCGCCGCCTGCCCTCCCAGCCGACCGGCTAAGGCAATGCGCCGAAGTCCGGCATGGCCCCAGGGAAGCCTCAGTCCTCGCCCCGCTCCGGGCTCGTCACCTTATGGAACCCGTCCATCCGTATGATGAACATCGTGGCGCCCCCAACGACTATCTCGATGGGGTACGGCATGAAGACGCCGCCCACGTTGCTGGGGGTGATGGACGAGTCTATGACCTTCTTCCTGCTCTTGCTATGCTCCGAAATTATCGCCACGGCCTCGTCCAGCCTATCCTCGGACAGCCCGATCAGGAGGGTCGTGTTCCCGGCGCGCAGGAAGCCGCCGGAGGAGTTGATCCTCGTGGCCATGAACCCGCTTCCGCTAAGGCCTTCTATGACCTTGCCGCCATCCTCGTCGCTGACCACGGCGACTATCAGCTTCATCAGGGATGCCCCCCCTCGCATGTCCGTGCCAAAGGCGCGGCCTCGCCTTTCGCGCGGTCCCAAGCCTCATGGAAGGCCTGGGCGACGTCCGCGGAAACCGCCTCCTCGTCCCTGCCGCCGTCTATCGCCTTTATCCTTTCGGGCCAGGCCCGCGCAAGCTCCCTGAACCCTTCGCAGACCCTTCGGTGAAATCCGGCGGGCTCGCGCTCCATCCTGTCCTTGGCCCTTTTCCTGCCCCCGACTTTATCCGGGTCCACGTCGATCAGAAAGGTCAGGTCAGGGTTGGGCCCCCCCACGATGGCGGCGTTGGCCGAGGTCACCTCCCCGACGGGTATCCCCCTGCCATAGGCTTGGTAGGCTATGTTGGAGTCGAGGAACCTGTCGCAGAGGACGACCTTGCCGGCCCCCAGCGCAGGCTCGATGACCTCGCGGACGAGCTGCGCCCTGGAGGCGAAGTATAGGGCCATCTCAGCGCGGGCGTCCATGCCCTCGCTTTCGGTGTCCAACAGGATCCCCCTGACCTTGTCGCCTATCCTCGTCCCGCCGGGATCCCTCGTCAAGGTGAGCCCCACGCCCATGCGCGCTAGCCTATCGGCGAGCCTGCGGAGCTGCGTGGACTTCCCGCATCCGTCGATCCCCTCAAACGTGACGAAGAACCCTCTTTCGCCGCTTTGCGCCTTGCTTTCCGTTTGCCCCATTTAATTCCCGACTATACCACACCCCATGGTCCCGGACAATCGGGGCTACCTATGCGCCGCCTTACCCGAACTCCACCCATATGCCCCCGGGACCCACGCGGACCCCGGAAACATGGGCGCCCGCGCTTACGGCCGCCTCGATCCTCCCGGCCTCCCATTCCCCTATCACCTCGCCCTTTAATGCGATAGGTATCCCCGGCGGATATGGGACTATGTCGCGCCGCGCCCGCATCCCTATGGCGGCCTCAATGCGTCTGGCCGAGACGGCCATGCCGTCCCTCGCCGCCCCGTCGCCGCC
>WRCU01000183.1 GCA_009783805.1 Oscillospiraceae bacterium | reverse complement strand
CGCTGTTCAATAGGAGCAGCCTGGTCTCGTCGAGCGCCCTGATGGCGGGGATCGAGGCCGCCGCATGGCGGAAGAGCCTGTTGTCCTTCTGCTCGTTGAGGAGCGACCAGATGACGATGGAAGGGTGGTTCCTGTCGCGCCTTATGACGCGGGTGACGGACCGCTCCCAGTCAGGGCCTATCCTCGGCGAGTCCTTCGGCCATCCCGCGCCGAAGCTTTCCTCGACGGCCAGGAGGCCCATCTCGTCCAGCGCGTCCAGCTGCCTCGGGAGCAGGGAGCCGCAGTGTATGCGGACGAAATTCAGGCCCAAGGCCTTCATGTTCGTCACGTCGCGCCTTATGTGGTCCTCGTCGTGCGGGATCGACTGGGCGCCGGGGAAATTAAGCACCGTGTAGAGGGCCCCATTAATGCGTATGCGCCTGCCGTTGAGGCGGAAATAGCCGCGTTCGTAGCGGAAGTCGCGGAAGCCGAAGCGCACGGACTTCTCGTCGTGCGTCAGGCCGTCCGGGGAGGTCAGCCGGACGGTGGCCCGATAAAGGTACGGGTCATCCAGACCCCAAAGGCGATGGTCGGGCACGCGCATCCTGAGGCTGAGCGTGTGGGCGCCGCGCGGGGCGTCCGAAACCGCAGCCGCCTCGCCCCCCAACGCGCAGGCTTCGGCCAGTGTGCGCCCCCCGACGGCCGGGGAGCATGCGGCTATGAACGCGCAGCGCTTTATGTGGGATCCTTCGCCGACCGCCTCGACCCGGACCTCGACCTCGCCGGTCAGCCAGTCGGGGATGGCGTAGACGTCGGATATGTACCCTTCGGGGACGAGCGAAAGCTCCACGGACCCGATAATCCCCCCGGTGGCCAAGGCGTGGTCGTTAGGTTCGGGGTACTGCCTCCTGCCGACCGCCAGCTCTCCCAGCGCCAGACCGTCTATGGGCCCGTTCGTCGGCGAGAGGACGCGCACGGCGAGCAGGTTCGGCCCCGCGAGGGCGACGGCGTCCGTCACGTCAAAGGAAAATATCTCTTCCAGCCCTTCGTGTTCCCCCACTTTCATCCCGTTGAGCCATGCCGCGCAGGCGAAGTCGACCTCATGGAAGGTCAATAGGGCCCTGCCCTTTTCGATCGGGTGGGCGGGGGCGTCGAATTCCCTGTAATACCAGGCCAGGCCATGGTAGTCGGGAAAGGCGCCTTGAACGGTCCCCGGCACGCATGCGTCGCGGTCGGCCCCTGCTGGAGCCGCCCTATGCCACTCATCGCGCAACCCCGCATTGTCGGGGTCCAGGGCGATCCGCCAAACCCCGTCCAAGGAAATCACCTTCGCGCCCGTAGGTCCCATTATGCTTAGCCCCCTTTTCGCATTGCCGGCTTCACCGCATGATAATATCATCGCAATGCGGCTTGCAATGGCATGCATGGGAAATTCGGGAGGGCGCATATGGTTATCGGGCGTGGGGACGGCTCATTCTTCGCCGTGCCGTTGGAAGAGGTGAGGGTCGCGTCGGTGGGCAAGGGCGTCGGCCCCGGCGCCGCTAGGTTGGAAGTCACGGACGGCGAGGGCAGGCAGTACCATGCCGGGGACATATCGGGCGAGGCGACCTTCACGGTCGGCGGGGCGTTGGGGACGCATACGGCCGTCGTCAGGGATTCGGCGGGGGCCGTAATGGGGGAGGCCCGCTTCGAGGTGGACGCCGCCAGCGGCGTGGCCGACGGCGAAGGGACGTTCAAGGAGCTCTACGACACGCTGAACGAGACGATGAGGTGGATGCCGGCCTACGGCGGGGAGCAGGACGGCGTCGCGAAGGACCGCGACAGCGCCTACTACAGCCCGGACGGCACGTCGCCCGTCCTTTACAAGGGGAGGGAGTACAGGGTCTTCGTGCGCTGGATCCTCGACCACCTGCACACCGCCAAGGGGTTAATGTACACCAGCCCGCACGCCAAGGAGCTTGTGGACCTGCTCAGGGAGGCGCAGAGGGCGGACGGGCTCATATGGAGCAACGCCTACACGCGGGGGGTGGGCGACTACCACTACGCCGCCTACAGGGAGAGCGGGTACTCGGTCCGGGATCCGGAGAACGACATAACGTTCACGCGCCAGCCCGTGGAGAACCACTGCGAGTACAACTACGTGGAGTGCGCGTACTTGTCTTGGAAGAGCGGCGGCGACGACGCGTGGATGGAAGGCACGCTCGACAGCTGCATGAGGGCCCTCGACTACGGGATGAACGACCGCGCCCGCTGGTCGGAAAAGTACGGGCTGCTCAAGCGCGGCTACACGATCGACACTTGGGACTTCCAGGCGGTCGATGAGTACCTGGTCAGGTTCCCCTTGGGCGAGCGCATGCAGATCGACCCGGACAGTACCAAGTTCGGCGTCTTCTTCGGCGACAACACGGGCTATGCGCGCTCGTGCGACGAGCTCGCGGAGATGCTGGCCTACGCGGGGCGCGCGGCGGAGGCGGAAAAATATAGGGAACGGGCCGCCGGGATCAGGGAGAGGCTCGACGCCCTGTCGTGGAACGGGCGCTTCTACCGGCACCACGTGCCGGAGGACGAGGGCGTGGTCAGGGACTTCGGGGTGGACGAGGCCGAGCAGCTGAACATGTCGAACGCCTACACCTTGAACAGGGGCTGCACGGCCGGGCAGGCCGAGGCGATCATAAGGTCGTACCAGAGGCTGAGGGAGGCGCTGCCCGAAGGCTCGCCCGGGGAGTTCTACTCCATCTACCCGCCCTTTGAGCGGGGTTTCACCGGCAAGTGGCAGTACATGAACGCGGGCGTGCACGGGCACGCGGCGGGCGAGCTGGCCAGGGGCGCGTTCAGGTTCGGCTTCGAGGGGTACGGCGCCGACATACTGGTCAGGCTGTTGGGCCTCGCCAAGAGGAGCGGCGGCAAGTTGAAGTTCGCGTACAAGGGGGCGGAGGAGCCGGAGCCGGAACCGCGGTCGTTCACCGCGCTGGACCTCTCGCGCCAGGCGAACATGGGGCTCAGGAACGCGGAGGAGGGCGGGGCCGTACGATGGATGCCCGACAGGTTCGGCATAGACATAGCCGACTTTCCCACGGGGCGCAGGGAGTTCGCCGGCGTGCCTTACGAGGTGGCGGACCCCGGGCGAAACGGCGGCAGGGTGGCCGTGGCCGTATCGACCGGCATGGGGCTGCCCGAGTCGGCGGAGGTGCCGGTGGGCGCCATGGCGGGATCCGTATACCTGCTCCACTCGGCGAGCGGGGACGGCGGGTCGGGGGTCAGCTGCTACCTAACCTTCATATATGAGGACGGCAGCTCGAAGGTTAGGCCGATCCTATACGGCAGGCACGTCACGACGCAGTGGTGGTCGCGGCTGGATGGCAAAGGAGCCGGGGTGGCGTGGAAGGCCTTCGGCGGAAACGGGATCGTGCAGATAGACCGGGGGATCTGCTGGGCCGAGATAGAGAACCCCGAGCCCGGGAAGGCCGTGGCCGCGCTGCGCTTCGGCGCGGACCCGTGCGGTTCGGCCTACGCGGTTTTGGGCGTCACCTTGGCGGACAGGCCCTCGTTCGAGAGGCTGCCCATATCGTCGTTCGGCGGGCCCGACAACTGGGCCGGCGGGCTGGCGATGGCCGCGCTCATGGAGGGCCTCGCGGGCGTGGAGGACAGGCTGACCATGTACAGGGACGCCGTGGTCTCGCCCAGGTGGGCAGCGGCGGGGACGGACAAGGTCGAGATAACGGCGCGGTACGCGGCATCGCACGGGTACGTGAAATACGCCTACTCGCACGACAGGGAGGCGAAGGCCATCAGCGTCACGATCACGGGCAGCGGCGCGAGGGCGAGGCTGAGGGTGCTGCTGCCGGAGGGGGCGGCGGGCGTCAAGGACGTGTCGCTCCCCGACGGGACCCCGCTGGGGCATGAGGCGGAGGCCGTGGGCGGCTCGCTCTACGCGGCGTCGGACATCGTCCAGTCAAAGCCGGTAACGTTGGTCGTGCGGTATTATTGAAGGCATCGGGCATAGGCCGGCCAAGGCCGGCGGACCTGGCCATGGGTGCGCCCGGCGGCCGATGAGGACGCCCTTCGCGGCCCGCATGGGCCGCCCCACGGATCGGAAGCCTTGCCGGACTGCGGATGGGCGGATCCATGCTATATAATGTGGGCGGCTGCCATTGATGAACGGATATGGGGGTATGGACGGATGGGGGAGACCATGACGCGGCGCAGGCGGGTGCTCAACGCGATAGAGCGGAAGCCGGTGGACCGGACGCCCCTGGACCTAGGGGTGCACTACTCGACCGGGATCTCAGGCTACGCCTACCAGAACCTGCGCGAATACCTGGGGCTGCCGAAGAAGGCGATAGAGATAATCGACACGTTCCAGTTCCTTGCGAGGGTTGACGAGGACGTGCTGGAGCGCTTCCATTGCGACTGCATGCTGTTCCACCCCGGATACCCGACCACCAGGGCTTGGAGGCCGAGGGACCATTACGAGTTCGAGATATCGGGGGCGGTCGAGCCCAGGCTGGAGGGGGACGGCGCATGGGTCTTCTCCGGCAGGGACGGCAAGGGCCGCATGGTCAGCCCGGCGGGGG
>WRCU01000182.1 GCA_009783805.1 Oscillospiraceae bacterium | reverse complement strand
CCGCATGCCACGCCGCCTAAAGCCGCGCCCTTGACGGTCACCGGCGGCAACGTCCTCGGCTTATACCTACACGGCAGCGGCGGCTATGCGTTCGTCGCCCTGCTATGCGCCGCGGCTATCCCCTGGACGCTGAACTCATTATTAGTCCTGCTGACCAAGAACCTGTTGCCGGCGGTCGTCCCCTACCTGACGACCCTGCTCGGCGTCGCCGCCGCATGGGTCGCCCTTTCGGCGGCTTTTATACGCATGAATGGGGCGAAAGTCACGCCCAAGGGCCTCCTCGACGCGGGTGTGCGCTTGTTCGTGCGGGGCGGGGCCGGCGCCCTTGCGACCGTGCTCTCGATACATACGCTCAACCTTTACTTCGCGGGCGCCCTGGATAGCCTGCAGGCGACCAGCCCGCTTCTCTTGCTTTTAGTCATCGTCTTGGTTGGCCTGGTCGAAAGCGCCGGAATCGCACTCTTCCTATGGATCGCCCTAGGCAATAAATTGAAAGGGATAAAAGACGTCCAGCGGCTGTCGATCGTGGCTGCGGGGCTCTTCGTCGCGTTGACGGCCATACCCGCGCTGCTGGAGGCTTACTCCTTCGCCTTTGCCTGGACCTACGCGTCGGCGCCGGCCAAGCTGGCGGGGATTGCAATAGTCGCGCTATTAAAGTGGCTGGCCATCCATCCCGCCCTATGCATATGCGCCTCCGGCTCCGGCGGCGCGGCCTTGCTAGGCTCGGGGCCCTTCGCCGGCCCAGGCGCCGCGGGGAAGGCCGCACTCATCGCCGCCTCGGCTGTGTTGGCGGCCTCGTGCGTCCTCACCGTCATGCCTTCCATTTCGTATGACCCCGCCGAAGCGGTGCTGAGCCAAGTGGGCGACATGATCGAGCAGGGCGACCTATACCTGATGAAAGGCGACCTGATAGGCGCCTCCGCCAGCTATAGGCATGCGATCGCCAGGCGGGACGCGTGGAGGACCGTCCTTTCGGGGGACGGCTACCTATGGCAGGAGACGAAGGGAACATACAACGACACGGCCGTGCGGCTCATTTATATAGAGGAAAACAAGACACTGGACCGCTACCTGTACTCATGGATACTTTCCTCCGACTGCCCGGTCGAGTTCTACGTCATATACCTGGATTCTTTAAAGGAGAAGGAGGAGGCTCTGATCGCGGCCTCGAGGGAAAGGGACCCCGAGAACGTGACCGGATTGGGCGAAGTCGATGAGGATAGGCGGAAGGACATACTCCTATACCTTGTGCTCAACGGGATATGGTCGGGGAACGCCGTGATGCGCGCTGACTTCGACGACGAAGGGGCCGCCGCGCTGCTCGTGAGGCTGGCCGAAGGATACGAGGAGGAGCTGAGCCTGCGCGAGGGCGTCATGCTGTATGGGGAGCTGGTGGCCAGCGGCGGGGTCCTCTCGAAGGAGATGGCGTATGGGGCCGTGAGCATAGCGGCCCGCCACCCGGATAATGCGTATTTGCAATGGATGGCCATGGAGCTGGGGTCCTCATACACCAACGACTTGGGCGGCAACTACTACGATGAGGCGGCGGAGGCGGCGCTCCTCTATGACGCGCTGTTCGCCGAGGCGAACCCGGACGCCCCGGACAGCGAGGTGATAGCGCAGAAGTACGCGACCGCGACCGCCCTGATGAAGTGCCAGCGGCTGAAGGAAGCCAAGGATATGCTGGCCGAGGCCATCAGGAAGTATGACGACCACGCCCTGCGGCTGCTCCACATGGCGGTCCTTTACAGGGGCGGCGAGTTTGAGGAATGCGCGCGCTTGGCGGAGGCGATGGTGGCAAAGGACGGCTTCGACCCGGAGGCCATGGGGCTGGCCATGATCTCCCGCGCGCTGAACGGGGAGCTTTCGGCCTCGGTGACGCATGCCCTGAGCCTTTCGAAGGCCGCGAGGGAGGGCGACAGGCTGGTCGCGTGCGACGCCATGCTGCTATATTTCGCGCATGGGATAGGGGGCGCTAATATCGGGGACAAGCGCTTCCCTAACGAACACAGGAAGTACAACATGCTTTCGGACGACGATAAGACCCTACTGGAAAGGGACCCGCTGCTCAGCAACATGTTGTTGGCTTTCTGCAGATTGCAAGAGAAGAAGCACGAAGAGGCCATGGACCACGTCGAGGCGGCCTTAAGGCTCGGTCCCGGCTGGCCCAGCCTGCACTACATTAAAGGCGCCATACTGTTTGAGCTGCTGGACTATGAGGCCGCGATAGACTCATTCCTGACCGCCGTCTCGATCAACCGCGTCAACCCCGGCGCATGGTTCATGCTGGGGCATTGCTACGATCGGCTTGAGCGCTACCAGGATTCGCTCAACGCCTTCACCACCGTGATAGAGTACATCCCGAACTCGGAGCACATGCTCGACCACTACGGCCTCGCATACCACTCTAGGAAGGCCATAAACGATCTGCAGCGCCATGTGGGCAAGGAGGCCATGCCATGATCATCGCATTGTCCGCTTTATGCGTCGTCAGCGGCCTGCTCGGCCTCACGGCCTTCGACGGGACCGCCGCCACGGCCGTGGCCCTATGCACCGTCGGAACATTGTGCCTGGCCGCGCGTCTTATTCTCCGGAAGGCCTTCAAGGACAGAAGGGTGGCCTTGGCCGCGTTCGCTGCCCTCACCGTCGCCTTCCTGGCGCTGTCCGGGCTGACCGGCACCATGGAGCGCGACCTGGCCAAGACCGCCGCGGCCTTCTCGGAGGTGGACGGACTGTTAGGTTCGGGCCGGGCCGAGGAAGCCTTGGAAAGGCTGGTCGAGCTGAGGAAGGACGGCGGCCATCAAGATGACAACACGGAGATATGCCTAAGGGAGTTCAAGGCATATAGGCTCATGTCGAATGACTACAAGGCGCTGCAGTCCCTCGAGAGGTGCGCGAAATTTAAGGACGTCCGCTACTTTATGGCTTTCGCGTCGGCGCAGCTGGCCGAGGGGAAGCAAAGGGAGGCGCTGGACACGTACATGGAGGCGGCGGCCCTCTACCCGCTCTACCATGAGGCCCAGCTCAAGGCGGGCTACCTATGCTTCGTCAGGGGGGAGTATACGCGGGCGGCGCATTACCTGCTGCGCGCGTGCGAGATCGACCCGCAGGACCCGCACTCCCTGTTCTTCTTAGGCTCCGTGAGGTACGCGCAGGGCCGGTACCCGGAGGCGGAAGGCTACCTGCTGCGCGTGCTGGAAACGTCCGCCGACGGGACGGTCAAGGGTGATGCGCGCTCCATGCTGGATTCCATGCCGGAAAGGGGTGACTAAGCCATGCCAAGGAATATGAGGGCCCTTTGCCTGGCCATCTCGATCTTTGTGATCCTGGGATTGGCGCCGCTAATGCCCAGCGCCGAAGGCCAGGCTGGCTTACGGGCGTCCAAGATAAGCCAAAGCAGCTCCTTCTCGGGCGACACGCGCGCGGACTCCGCAAGGATCATCAACACGGCGACGTCGAACGCCTTCATGGCCTCGATCATCAGGGGGGAAGACATAGGTTGGGGCAAGGATAAAAGCGACAAGGACAAGCACTATGACCCCTGGCCATGGTGGAGGGACCCTTGGTGGCGCACGAGGGATGGCAACCGATGGAACAGGGGGTCCGGAAGGGGGCCGGATTGGGACAGCCCGCCCATAGGGAACCCTTCGCGCGACGCGTTCGAGTCCCAGGACTCAAGGCAGGACAGGGAGTCCCAGCAGGACTACGAGGACGAGATCTACCAAAGGGTCCTGCGCGACGACGAGCGGGGCGACACGCGCGCGAAGGTCCGCAACCTGCCCTATCCCAGGAGGGACGGGCCCTATAATCGCGGGTCGGGGGACAGGTCGTACGGCGGCCACGGCTACGACGACCTCACGCTGGTCCTCATGGGGTTCCTCGACTGGTACAACACCTTCGGGCTGCCCATACCGGGCTTCGACTACCTGGTGACCATCCTCAAGCCGAACGTATACCTATATTCCGACGTCCCGATCGAGGTGACGGTGACCTTCCCGCTTTCCGGGCTCCTGACGGTTTCGATACCGGAGTATGGGGACGGTTGGCGCGTCATGGTCTCTGGGGACGGCACCCTCTGCGACGGGGAGGGCACCTACGGCTTCCTGTTCTATGAGTCGGAGTCAAACCCGTACGACTTCCAGACGCATAGCGGCTTCCGTTTAGGTACAGGCGACCGCGAACGCCGATTCGGCGAGATTTTGGATCTATACGGCTTCAATGAGGCCGAGAAGGCGGACTTCATCGAGTATTGGACGTCCCTGCTCGACCCCGGCGTAACCTACGCCATGTACCCGCAGGACACGGCGAGGCTGAGTCATGTTATGCCCATCGAGCTGGACGCGGAGATAAACCACGCGTTCCGCCTATGGTTCGGGTTCGAGGCGACCGACCGGGAGCCCGAGGCGCCGGACATAGAGGTGATCGCGCGCGGCGGGCTGACCCTCGTCGAATGGGGCGGCTTCATCATCCCATAGGGCCTACGCCCGTCATTGCGAGCACTGTATGCCGTCATTGCGAAAATCGCCGGTGACGAAGCAATCCCGTCCTTGCCCGTCATTGCGAGGAGCCATCGGCGACGAAGCAATCCCGTCCTTGCCCGTCATTG
>WRCU01000181.1 GCA_009783805.1 Oscillospiraceae bacterium | reverse complement strand
CTGCTCATCGACTGCACGGGCGACGCTCGCGCGGCCATCGACGCGGGGGTTGGACATACGACCGGCAGGCCTGAAGACGGGGCGACCCAGCCCATGACCCTCATGTTCGAGATGCAGGACACGGGCAGGGCCGTCAGGCCCTACATGCCCGAGGGCGCCCATAGCTACGGCTCCGTCGGGGAGCTGCCGCAAGGGAGGGTGCTCATCTTCGACCGGAACGACGAGGGGCGCGTCTTGGTCAACATGACCAGGGTCCGGGGGAATGGGTCCGTCAACGCCGACGTCGCGCACGCCGAGCTGGAGTCCATGCGTCAGGCCTTCGGGGTCGCTGCGTTCTTGCAAAGTAACGGGATGCCTAATCACTGCGTCTCTTCGATGGCCCCACAGATAGGCGTGCGTCAGACGAATCAGATAGAAGGCGACTACACCTTGACCGTCGCTGACATAGTGGCCGGCGCCTCATTCGATGACGTCGCGGCGCAGACGGACTATGAGGTCGACATACACGACCCCACCGGGGGGACCGGGAACGAGGAGTACGGCGTCAGGATGTATGACATACCGTATAGGTGTATGCTGCCGAGAGGCCTGGAAGGGATGCTCGTGGCGGGTCGGTGCGTATCGGCGGACCATACGGCCATGTCGTCGCTCAGGACCATACCTACCTGCATGGCCCTGGGCCAGGCGGCCGGCGTCGCCGCGTGCGTGGCGCTGGAGTCGGGCCGCGGGCTGCGCGACATCGATATGGGCCTATTCCATGGGGGGCTGAGAGCGCAGGGGGTGGAGTTCGTCAGCCATTAAAGGCCATGCGGCGCCCGACCGGCGATCCGCCATGCGCGGCTATTATCTTAATCACCGCCACGCCGTCGGGTTGTTCGGGTCTCAGCCCATGATGGCATAACGCCCGCATACGCCGGTCCGCCTTAAGGCGGCTCCCGAGGCCACCAGATAATCGGGGTCGGATTCCGGCAAGTCGACGTATACCTTCACGTCGCCGCCGGGTAGCGACGCGCACAGCGTGACCGACGCGCCGGTCCGTCTCAATTTTATACGGACATTTAGTTCCTTATAACCGGTTCCTGTATATCCGGATCCTGGCCCGCACTCGGCCGAGGCATCGGCAATGGCTTTTACATGGCCGCGTTCAAGCGGGGGCCCGCCCGGATCCGCCGCCGGCTCATAGGAGACGGAGAACCTGCCTGAGGGGCAGACCAGCCCTTCGGCCCCGAAGGCTTCGCCCAAACCGTACCAATACCCGGGGACGCCCCGCAATAGGTAGACCTCCCCGCAGTCGACGGGCTCATAAGCGAACATCCAGGCGGTCATGAGCGGGGCGAGGGCCGTGACGGGCACGCAGTCGGCGGCCACGGCCGCGCCGTCCGCAGTGACCTGCTCATAGTAGACGCCCGTATCGAGGTTACCGTGGAACAGGATATGGGAAAAATATAGCAGGGCGTAGCCGTCCTTCACGTCACTTTCCAGATAGTGCCTAGCGTAGTTGTCGGCGGGCCAGTCGTCCAAATGCCCGAAGAGCCGGGTCATACCTAGCAGCCTGCCGCCCAGCGCGCCGCGCATCGCCTCGATGGCATCGCACTCCCCCTTTCGGAGCAGGCCGCTGGAGAGCATTTCCGCGTAGTACCTGTAATTCGCGTACGTGTTCTCATGGAGGGATTGGCCGCCTTGCGCCCCTCCGGGCCCGGCGTAGCGGCCGTCGCCGATATTATAAGGCCCCGCGCTGAGCGAGATGGGCAGCGTCGGGTACCCTAGCCTGAATGGTACCAGGTCGCCGTAGGGGCTGGGCACCCTCTCATCGTCCAGGGCGGACCTTAAGTCATGCCACAAGGCTTCGGCGCGCCCGGCGATATTCGGGGCGCACGCGTAGCCCAGCCGTCCGGCCATTCCGGCCAGCGCGCGAAGCCCCCTCACCGCCCACAGGTTGTTCCCCGCGTATGCGTGCACCTCCGAGTGGTTGTCGGCCTCCGCGCACATGCGCACCAAGGCGCGGCTGCCCGATCCGTCGGGCGTGATCCGGCCCGTTAGGTATCCGCCCATGGTGAGCAGGACCCCCATGAAATCGGTTCCGCCGCCTTGAAACCGAAGGCGTTCGCCATGGACGGACGGATTCCCGTCCCCGTCCCCCGGACTGGGGTTTTCCGTGCCGCCGCGACCCGGCGCCGCGAACAGGCTGCGCCTCGGGTCCGCCGTGTGGAGCCGCGACGAGAGCCAAAACAGCCTGCCGTACTCGCTCGCCGAGGCACCGTAGACCTCGCCCCTCCCCTGGCGGTAGTGGAACCGCCCGTCAGATCCGACGCAGAAGCGCAGCATGTGGGAGAGGAGCTCCCTGGCCCTGCCGAGCATGCCCAGCGTCATGAAGAGCTCAACCGCGTAGAGGTATGTGGGGGGGAAGTTGTCGTGCTCCGCGTGGCCGTAGTTATGGTGCCCGTAATGGGCGTGGTCGCCCGCGAAGGTCGACAGTATTCCGGCGGCCATGGCCTTCAGGCCTGCTTCGATCTCGACGTGCGGTAGCCTGAAGCGGTCGAACCCCTCGGAAAGCTTGACCCATTCGCTTATGGTGGCTCGCCTCGCCTCCTCGAACTCCGCCTCATCGACCGTCCTGCGGCGGCTCCCACCAGCCATGGCCTTGACCACGAAGAAGCCCTCCGCGGCCGGGGTCCCGTCGACCCGCCGCAGCATTTCGCCGCGTCCCCCGCCTTCGTACCGCTGCGATACCCAAAGCCGCGGTATGTGGCCCGTCTCCCCGAACTCCACGAAGCACGTAACGGTGAGGTCGGGATAGGGGGGGGCATTCCCGCCTTCGGCGGCGCCCGCATGCGCCGGTCCCGCCTCGGCGTCGCATCCAGACCCCACCCCGGCGTCGCGTCCAGACCCCACCCCGCCCCGTCGCCGGGGCTTGATGACGGTCGTCAGCACGGGGATCCATCCCTTCTCATAGCCCTGGCTGACGCGCGGGTCCCCGCCCTCCCCGCCCTCCCCGGCGTAGGCGTCGGGAAGGCCCTCGTATGGGTCGTACATGGCCGGCGGGTTTGGCCCCTCAAGCGTGCCGTGCGGGTATACGCGCCCGTCCGGGCGTGCGATCAGCCCCTGCCAGGACGACGGCCCGGCGAGGAAGCAGTAGCGCCCCCTCTCTATGGGGGGGAGAGCCCCCTTAAGGGACTCATACGTGATCGGGCCGCCCGCGAGGGCCTTCTCGGCGAGGACGTCGCTCCCTGAAAAAAGAACGCCCTCGATGCTTAGCCCGAAATAATGTTGCTTTTTATCCATACCCGGATATTAGCATATGGATGCGCATTAGGATGCGGCGGGGGCGCGCGCGATGGGTCAAGGCCGGCCCATGCAGGCCCCGCCATAGGCTATAATATCCGGAGCGGACATAGCGGTCGGGGATGTGTTGGGATCGATTAAAAAATCCGAAAAGCCGAAATACGGCACGCTAAGCAGCGTCGTCTTCCTGGTGGGCACCGCGTGGCGTAGGCAGCGCTCGGTGCTGGCTTGGTGCGCGGCATTGGCGACGCTGGGGGTCGCCTCAAGCCTGCTGGCCCTCCTTGTGGCGCCCATGATAATAGGCGCCCTGGAGGAGGGGAGGCCATTGGGGCCGCTGATTGCGGCCATCGCATCCATGGCGGCCGGCCTGACGCTTTCCGCCGCGTTGACCGCCTACGCCGAAAAAAACGCCCCCTTCGGCAGGGTAGCCATACGGTCGCACCTGGTGGCCCGCCTTCACGCGAAATTCATGACGACCTCGTATATAAACACGGAAAGTCAGGACATGCTCTACAAGCTCGACCGCGCCAGGATGTCCCTGGTCAGCGGCGAGAACTCCTCGGAGGCCGTATGGGCCTCGCTCACGAACCTGCTCAAGAGCGTCATGGGCTTCGCGGCCTACCTGTTCCTCCTGTCGTCCCTCGACCTATGGGTGGCCCTATTGGTCCTGGCCACCTGCGCGGCCGGGTTCGCGGCCAACAGGCCCATCAGCCGCTGGGGGTACGCGCATAGGGCGGAGGAGGCCGAGTACTCGCGGAAGATGGGGTACGTCTATAGCCAGGCCGAGGACACTTCATTGGCCAAGGACGTCCGCCTATTCGGCATAAAAGGGTGGCTGGACGACATGTACGCCTCCTGCCTACGCCTATACCAATCTTTCGCGGCGCGCGGTCAGAGGGTGTACATATGGCAGGACGTGATAGACCTGGCCCTGGCGTTCCTGCGCAACGGGGCCGCCTACGCGTACTTGATCGGGAGGGTACTGGGGGATGGGATGAGCGCCTCGGAATTTTTGCTCGCGTTCACGGCGGTGGGCGGCTTCACGGCTTGGGTGAGCGGGATCCTTTCGGGCTTCGCGACTTTATATACGCAGAGCCTGGAGATATCGACCCTGCGGGAGGTGCTGGACTATTACGAGCCGTTCGCGTTCGAGGCGGGTGAGCGGCTGGACCCGGTCCCCGGGAAGCCTTACACGATCGAGCTGCGGGGGGTCTCCTTCCGTTACCCAGGCTCGGACTCGGACGTGCTGGAGGGTTTGGACCTGACCGTAGGCGCGGGCGAGAGGCTTGCCGTGGTGGGGGCGAACGGGGCGGGGAAGACGACCCTG
>WRCU01000180.1 GCA_009783805.1 Oscillospiraceae bacterium | reverse complement strand
GGGCTGTTCATGGAGCGCTCCAACGACACGTTCAGGCTGAGGGATAGGGCCAGGTACGCGCTCGGGGGCCTAAGGCAGGGCGGGGACGGCCTCCACGTCATGATAGGAGGCGGCCGGGCTAGAATGATCGGCAGGGTCGGCATGCACCACGTCATCGCGGACGTGACCGGGATGGGCGTGAGGCCCGGCGACGAGGCCGCCTTCAAGGTGAACCCCATATACGTGGACTCATCCGTGGTGAGGGAATACGTGTGAGGGCGGGACGGGCCTGGGACTCACTTGATGTGGCTGCCGCCTTTCTTGCCGAAGAGCGAAGCCGTGAAGTAGAGCGGGGCGTTCAGCAAGGCGGCGATGGGGTCCCTGGCTATCGGGTTCATGCCTAGCTGGTCCGCGTTGTCGCCCACTATGTAGGTCCAGGTGGAGGTGGGGCCCTTGGGCGTATCCTCCGGCAGGGCCACCGAGGAGAGCGGGTCGCCCCCGCCGCCGCCCACGGCCCCCTCACGGCCGTCCGGGCCGGGCCTCGCGGGCGCGGCCTTCGTGAGGCCGACCGTGACGTCGCGCAGGAAGTCCATCATCATCCCTTCATAGATGGCCAGGATCTCCTTGTTGAACTCCTCCAGGGGGTTCTTGCCGCCCGCGTGCAGCAGGTGTATCCCCTGCCTTATGTCCTCGGCCCTCTCGATGAATCGGGACCAGGTCTCGCCTAGGTGGGCTATTGCGATCCGCCTTTCCAGGAGGTGCGAGGTCCCCTCGCCGAAGGCGGCCCGACGCTCGCGCACCAGCTCGGACAGCTCATCCAGCCTGGCCCGGCCGGTCACGCGCACGTTCGCCCTGGCGTTCATGGAGTCCGCCTCCGCCTTCATGGCCAGCTCGCTCCCATATAGGTCGCTTAAGTCCCCGTCGCCGTAAGGCCCGTCGGGATCGCCGCCCGCAAAGTCCGGGTCGCCTACGTCGCCGCAATCCGACTCCGCACCCAAGCCGTCCGGCCTATCCGCCCCTAGCCCGTCACCTGGCCGGCCCGAGGCGGCATGGCCTTTCCCACGCACGTTCATGGAGGTCACGTACCTGTCGTCCGGCCCGTCGTCGTCCTCGACGTAGCCCATCGAGGATAGGCGGTCCAGCTCCTCCCCGGCCTTGCGGAAGAAGGAGTCCACCACCCCGGGGTTCCCGGAGCCGACCAGCAGCGAGCGTTTGAGCCTATGGACGGCCTTGCGCTGCCGCTCGAGCAGCAAGGAATACTTATTGAGGTTCTGCCTGATCCCGAAGAGCTGCCCCTCCACCATCCTCTGGCCGTGCCCGATCACCTCGTTCACCTCGGAATCCGGCAAGGGCAGGTCGGACCGGACGCACGCCAGATGCTGCGGCAGGAGCTCGCCGATCTTGTACTTCACTATCAGGGGATCCTCGAGGCTTATGTAGAAGCGCGTCTCGCCGGGATCGCCCTGCCTGCCCGAACGGCCCCTGAGCTGATAATCGACGCGCATGCTCTCGTGCCTGTTCGTGCCGATCACATAGAGGCCGCCCAGCGCCCTGATCTCCTCGGCCATCTCGCCCCGCTCGCCGCCGAGCTTGATGTCGGTCCCCCGCCCCGCCATGTTCGTCGAGATGGTGACCGCGCCCAGCATCCCGGCCTTCGCGACGACCTCGGCCTCCTCCTCGTCGTTCTTGGCGTTCAGCACCGTGCAAGGCAGGCGCCGCTCCGCGATCATCCTCGCGATCCGCTCCGACTCCGCGATGCTGGCCGTGCCCACCAGTACCGGCCTGCCCGACCTGTGGGCGTTCGCCACGTCCTCCACGATGGCGCGGAGCTTCGGCTCCCTATGCGAATAAACGACGTCGGGGGCGTCCACCCTGACGCAAGGCCTGTTCGGCGGTATGACGACGGTATCCAGCTCATAGAACGACTTGAACTCCTCGACGGAAGCGATCACCGTGCCCGTCATGCCGCTGAGCCTCGGGTACTCGCCCAGGAAGAACTGCATCGTCACCTGCCCGAGCACCTTCCCCGCCTCGCCTCGGAAGACGCCCTCCTTCTCCTCCACGGCCCATTGGAGCCCGTCGTGCCAGTGCTTCCTGTCGGCGCGCCTGCCGGTGAACTCGTCGACGATGTCCACCTTGCCGTCCCTCACCACGTAGTCCACGTCGCGCCTCAGCAGCGCCTTCGCGTGCAGCGCGTTGTTGACGGCGGTCAGCAGGTGGACGTTCCCCGAGGTGAACAGGTTGCCGCAGCCGAAGTGGGCCTCGGCCTTCCTTACGCCCTCGTCCGTCAGGTACGCGTTCTGCTTGGACGCGTCCTTGCCGTAGTCCTGGCCCGTGCGCAAGGCGTCCGTCAGCGCCTTCGCCGACCTGACCGCCCAGGCCATGCCGTGCCCAGGCGTCGGCCCGCCGCCCACGTCGGGCTGGGCGTCCCCCCGGGAAGGGGCTAGGCCCCCCTCGCCGAACGAACCGGATATGATGAGCGGCACCCTGGCCTCGTCGATCATGATGGAGTCGGCCTCGTCCACGATGGCGTAGTATAAGGGCCTCTGCACGACGCCGTCCCGATCCGTGGCGGCGAAGTCGCGCAGGAAGTCGAAGCCGGCCTCCTTGGCGGTCAGGTACGTGACGTCCCTGGCGTACATCTGAAGTCTTTCATCCTTGCCCATCGCCTCGGAGACGTACCCGGCCGAGACGCCGAGGTAGTCGTATATCGGGCCCATCCAGCGGCAGTCCCGCCTGGCCAGGTAGTCGTTGAAGGTGAGTACGTGCACGCCCTTGCCCGCCAAGGACATGTACGCCGCCGGAAAGACGGCCGAGTACGTCTTGCCCTCGCCGGTCTGCATCTCGATGAGCGTCCCTTCGCATAGGGCGACGGCGGCCATGAGCTGCACGTCGAATATGGATACGCCCATCGTCCTTCTGACCGCTTCCTTGACCATGGCGAAGGTCCGGACCATCGCCCTGCGCTCCGCTGCGCCCATGGCCTTCCTCGGCCCCACGCCCCGATCGCCGGGGTCGGCCGCGCGGTCGGGCGCCCCCTGCGCGTCCCATGGAGGGTCGGCCCTCATCCCGGCCAGCTCCGCCCTCATCCCCTCTCGCGAGAGGCCCGAAAGGTCCAGGGCGTTAACGTCGGCGGCCAACCGCGCGAGCCTGCCCGTGTCGTAGGTCGGGTCCACCTTGCGATTGAGTTTGTCCAGGAGTCTCTTTATAATCATCCAAGCGTCCGCCCGGCGCGAGTTAATAAGGTAGAAGGCGGCCGTCCGGGCCGCCTCCCGCAAGGATACTATATTCGGCGGCGCGTTGCCAATCGGGCCCTTCCGCCGAGGCGGGGCCTTGGGCGGCGGCGGCGCCGGGGTTCATATGAGGTTGGAGGAGCTGAAGGCCAAGCTGAGGAAGATGAAGAAGGCGGAGTCCGCGATCAGGTTCGGCAGACCCGGGCCCAAGCCCGGCGAGGACCTGGTCTGGGATTCGTTCTTCTGCACGAAGTCCCGGTACGCGGTGGGCGTCAGGTTCCCTATGGCGGACCTGGAGTCGATGGACGGGCGGGCCTTGGGGGAGGCCTTCGGGGAGTACTTCGCAGCCGTGTACATGCGCCGTTACAGGGACCTGGGGCTGTCATACATGGGTCTCCATGAAAGGGGGGCCGCCCAAGGCGCCGGCGGACGCCGGGGTCCGGGCCGCGGCGGGTTCGCCGGGCTGTTCGCGGGGGTCGGCTCGGAGTCGGAGGCCAAGGCCATCTTCAGGGAGCTGGCGAAGTCGGAGCACCCCGACGCGGGCGGCGACGGGGCGGCCTTCAACTCGCTGATGGAGGCGTACGGCGAGGCGATGGGAAGGCTGGGGAAGGAATGACGGCCGTAGGCGGCTTGGGAGCCGAATGCGGGGGGTTCCGGTTCGACCTGAGCCGGATATGCGACAGGTCCGGGGCCAGGCTAGGGAAGGTCCGGACGCCGCACGGGTCCTTCGAGACGCCGGCGTTCATGCCCGTGGGGACTCAGGGGTCCGTGAAGGGTATATCGCCGCATGAGCTGGAAGAGACCGGCTCAGGCGTGATGCTTTGCAACACGTACCACCTGGCGCTGCGCCCGGGGCAGCGCCTTATCCGGGAGTTGGACGGGCTGCACCGCTTTACGGGCTGGCATAGGCCGATCCTCACCGACAGCGGCGGCTTCCAGGTCTTCAGCCAGCGGACGGGGACGAAGGTCAGCGAGGAAGGCGTCTGGTTCACCTCGCACATAGACGGGGCGAGGAACCTCATGACGCCCGAGTCCTCCGTGCGCATCCAGAACGACCTCGGCGCCGACATAATAATGGCCTTCGATGAGTGCGTGCCGTACCCGTGCGAGCGAGGCTACGTCGAAAAGTCGGTCGCCATGACCGAGCGGTGGGCGGCCCGCAGCCTGGGGGCGCATGCGCGCCGCGGGGAGCAGGCGATATTCGGCATCGTCCAGGGCGGGATGCATGCGGACCTGCGCGAGCGCAGCCTAAGGGGGCTGACCGCGATGCCTTTCGACGGGTATGCCTTGGGCGGGCTCAGCGTCGGTGAGCCGAAGGCTGAGATGCTGGGGGTCCTCGGCCATATAGGGCCGATGATGCCGGCCATGGTGCCCAGGTACCTGATGGGGGTGGGTTCGCCGGACT
>WRCU01000179.1 GCA_009783805.1 Oscillospiraceae bacterium | reverse complement strand
CGGGGTTCGCGGGCCTGCCCGCCGTATAGAGGCGGCCGGCTGCGATTAGTTGTAATATGGCATGACGCCGATCGGGCGCCCGCCCGATGCGGCGGGCGCCCCCGACCCGCCTTCGGCGGGTCGGCGGCATTATGCGCGAAAGGCGGGCTTGCGATGCGGGGAGTCTCATCACTCAAGGCTATGCTAGGCGCGATGTTCAAGGCGGAGAGCAAGGCGATCCTCACGTTCATGTTCATTGTGGCGCTCACCGGGCTGGGGCTCGGCCTCTCGGACACCATATTCGCGAACTTCTTCAAGGACGCGTACTCCGTGAACGAGCTGGAGCGCGGGTTCATAGAGATCCCCAGGGAGACCCCCGGGGTGATCAGCGTCGTGATCTTGTCCTTGTTCGCTTTCATGGGGGACATACGCCTCTCCATGACCGCCCAGGTGCTGAGCTTCGCGGGCATAGTCGTCCTGGGCCTCGTCACCCCCGGCTTTGAGGTGATGCTCATCTTCCTCTTCATCAACTCCCTGGGCATGCACATGTTCATGCCGCTTTCGGACAGCATAGGCATGTCGCTGGCGCGGGAAGGCAGCTTCGGATCCATCATGGGCAGGTTCAAGGGGATCCAGACGGGGTTCACGATGGTCGCGGGGATAATCGCGTTCGTCGGCTTCAAGGTCGGGGTCTTCTCGTTCGAGGTCCCCGTCAAGGGCGTCTTCCTGATCGCGGCCGCGGCCTTCCTCATCGTCTTCATGCTGCTGGGCAGGCTGAGGAGGCTGCACTCCGTGAAGGCCGAGTCCGGCAAGGTGAAGCTGACGGTAAGGAAAAGGTACGCGCTCTTTTACCTCCTCGCCGCGCTGTATGGGGCCCGCAAGCAGATCATGTACGTCTTCGGCCCCTGGGTCCTCATCGAGCTGCTCAGCTTCAGGACCGACACGATGTCCCTGCTGTCGATCGTGGGTTCGGGCATTGGCATATTCTTCATGCCGGCGGTGGGCCGATGGATAGACAGGTACGGCACGGCCCGCATCATGATGGTAGAGGCGGGGGCCTTCATCTGCATATACCTTGTGTACGGCTTCCTCAGCGCCGGGCTCAGCGGGGGCTGGATACTGCCCGCCGGCATGGCCGTGGCGGTCGCCTTCGGCGTCAACGTGGCGGACAGGATGTCCATACAGTTCGGCATGGTCCGTGCCGTGTACATGCGGTCCATCGCCGTGGACCCGGACGACGTGACGCCCACCTTGTCGTTCGGCATGACCCTTGACCATATCCTGAGCATCTCCAGTGCGATGGTGTGCGGTTTCTTATGGTGGAATTGGGGGCCGCAATACGTCTTCGTCTTCGCCGGGTTCCTATCGGCGTGCAACATGCTCGTGGCCTTCCGCATCCGCCGCGGGACCTTCGCTCCCGATGTTGCCTGAACGTCACCAAGCCGCGCCCCGGCCCGCCGTCTTGCCGGGCCGGGACCTAAAGGCCCTGATCGTGGCCGTGAACGCGAGCTACACGCACTCCTGCCTGGCCGCCTGGACGCTGAAGGCGGCCGTGGAGGCCCCGGCGCCGCTGGGGTGCGGGGCCGGGGTGACCGCCGCGGTGATGGAGACAAACCTGAACGAGCCATTCGGGGTGGCGGCCCTCAGGATGTCCGAATACGGCGCTGACGTCGTGTGCTTCCCTTGCTACATCTGGAACGTGGGCTACGTTTGCCGCCTGGCGGACCACGCCAAGGCGCGCGGCGCGGTGACCGTCTTCGGCGGGCCGGAGGTCTCATACGGGGCCGCGGCGTTCTTGGAATCCCACCCATACGCCGACTTCGTGGTCACGGGGGAGGGCGAGCGCCCGCTCCCGCGGCTGTTGGAGCATGTGCGCGGCCTATCCCGTCGCCTGGGCTCCCCATACGCCAGCGACTCTCCTATCGGCGTACCGTCGCTGACGTACCGCCTGACGCACGGCGCAGGCGCGCGCGAGGCGGCGGACGGGTGGGCGGCCCATATGGCCGCGGCGGGCGGTCGGCCGCCCTTCGCCATCGTAGCGAACGGGCCGCAGGCCCCCATGGCGCTGGACGGCCTCCCCTCGCCGTACGCGGCCGGGATGCTGGGGAGCCTGAGGGGCAAGACGGCGTACGTCGAGTCGTCCAGGGGCTGCCCTTACCGCTGCGCCTATTGCCTGCCCTCATACGGGCGTGGGGTGCGCTACCTCAGCCTGGACAGGCTGTTCCGCGACCTGTCGCTTATCGGGCCGTCCGAGGCCGCCTCGGTGAAGTTCGTGGACAGGACGTTCAACTCCGACCCCGAGAGGGCCGAAGCCATAATCAAGTGGCTGATCGATAGGCGCTACCCTAAGCCCGTCCAGTTGGAGGTCAACCTCAGCACGCTGGGCGACGGGGCGCTAAGCCTCATAGACGGATCACGCCCGGGCGCCTTCCGCATCGAGGCGGGGATCCAGTCGTTTGACCCCGCGGTGCTGGGGCGGGTGGGCAGAAGCCAGGACCCCGACCGCCTGGTGAGGGCCGCGAGGATCCTGATGCGAGGGCGCAAGGCGCACCTTCACCTGGACCTCATCGTCGGGCTGCCGGGAGAGACGCCCTCCTCTTTCGCCGCGTCCTTCGACCGCGCCTACGGGCTGCGCCCCCACACGCTGCAGATAGGCTTCCTCAAGGCGCTGCGCGGGACCCCGCTCAAGCCCGGCGAAGGGGGCTCGGAACCCATGGGGGGCGCGGGGACGGAACCCGCCGCGGGCGAAGGGACGGTATGCGCCGAAGGCCCGGGCGCAGGCGCGCCGTCTTCGGGCCTGATTTTCGCCGCATACCCGCCGTATGAAGTGATTTGGACGTCCGACATGGACGCGTCGGAAATGGATGCCCTTAAAAGGTTGGAGATGGCCTTCTCACGCACCTACAACTCGGGCCGGTTCCGTCACACGCTCCGCTTCCTGGATGCGCTCAGGCGCAGGGCCCGCGTGACAGCCCATGGCTTTTACGCCATCCTCGCCCACTTCCTCAGGCGCGCGGGCGCCCTGTATGCAGACGTCTCGGCCGCCGCCTTGTTCGGGCTGATGGCGGACTTCATCACGATGGAGGGGGCGTCGTTCGGGCTGTCGTCCGATAAGGCCAAAATGAGGGCCTTAGGCTTCCTGGCCATGGACCTGGCCGTCTCGGGCCTTAGGGGATACGGCCGGCTCGACGCCGTCACGGGCGGGTTCCGTCAGTTGGCCCCAACGGAGGCCAAGGCCGCCGTCAAAGGCCACGAGAGGCGCCTGGCCGCCATGGCCGAGACCGCCGTCAGGCGTGGGGCCGGCCTCCCCGCCGAGGCGGGTGGCGCCCATGGCGAACCCGACCCGAACCGGACGGGCGCCTATGCCGTATACCGCCTCGGGCGCGTGCACGGCCCCAGGAAGTCCGTGCTGTTGGCCGTTTCCAGGGAATTGCGTGACCCAATCAGCGGAGGCCCGTCATATTTATGGCTATGAGTGCCGCTCACTTCATAATCTCGATGGAACCGTTCACGCATTCAGCCTTTATGCGGACCTTCTTCGCATAGTCCCCGTAGCCGACGCTCTCCGCGCATATGGTGCCGTCCTCGCCCTTCCTCCCGTACTCTATGTTCGGCACCAGGTAGTCGACGCCTTGCCTAGCCTTGCATTCCAGCCTATAGCCCCGGTCATCCATGTCGAACATGTTGATCTTGACCTGGCTGTTGCTGGTGCTGGCCTCGATCCTCAGCGTCTCGAATCCGTCGGCGTTTATCACGTTCTCCCCGCATATGCGCCCGTTGGTGCTCTCCGCATGCAGCTCGCCCGCCTTCACGTGCTTGAACTCGACTATGGCGTTCTTGGTCGTGAGCCTCATCCTGCCCGCGCTGGCATACCCGACCCGGATGGCGGCGTTCTTCGTGGACGCGTCCAGATCCTCGCAGGCGACGCCCACCAGGTCTACGGAGCCGTTCCTCGTCCTCACCTCCAGGGACCGGCAGCTCAGGTCCTCCACCGAGACCTTGGCGTTGGCGGTCTCCAGCGAGACCGTGCCGAACGCGAGCTCGGGCACTTCCATCGTGTAGGAGATCGAAACCCCCTGCAAGCCGTCATTGGGTAGGATTGCTATTTGCCCCGACTCCGACCTGCCGCTCAGGCAATCCCCCGGATCCTTCGTCTTGGCCTTGATATGGGCGGTCACAGCCACCTTCGACCCGGACCCCTTGACCACGTTGATGAAGCCGTTAAGCGCCTTGAGCCTGATGTCCGCCGCTTCGGAAGCCTCGAAGGAGAAGCTTTTTTCGGTAAGGGGATATGATCCGTACGTATTGAAATTGTTGGCGTTGACGAACGATTCGAACTTGTCCGATATCTTCTCGGCGAAGTTGTACGAGAAGTCGAAGACGCTCTTGGAAGCCTTGGACATGAACGCCGCGAAGTCACCCATGCCCTTGTCCCATCCCCCGCCTCTGTGGTTTCCGCCGCGTTCGGTGTGCCTGGCCTCACGCGCGGCGTCCTTATCTTCATGCCTGGCCTCACGAGCGGCGCCCCTGCCTTTATGCCTGGCCTCGCGCTCGGCGTGCCTGGCCTCACGAGCGGAATCCCCGCCTTCGCGCATGCCCTCGCGCTCGGCGTCGCTTGCGTCGCCTGCTTCGCCCATCACCCCGCGGCCGTCAGGTTCCG
>WRCU01000178.1 GCA_009783805.1 Oscillospiraceae bacterium | reverse complement strand
CGGCGAGCGTCTTGTTGTGCGCCAGCACCAAGGTGGGCCTTTGGACCCGCTCTATCACGTTCGCGATGGTGTACGTCTTCCCCGAGCCGGTGACGCCGAGCAGGGACTGGCACCTGTCGCCGCGGCGCAGACCCCCGACCAGCGCGTCTATGGCCTGCGGCTGGTCCCCGTTGGGGGTGTATGGGGAGACCAGCCTGAATGGCCTGTCCTCCCCATGGCCATACAAGGCCTCGCTCCTCTTCCTCGCGAGGTACGGGTTGATCCTGGCTATCTCCCTCTTCGCCCTAACGGCCGGCATCCGCGCCACCCCCGAGGCTGGTCCGCGCCCCTCTCAGAAGGGCGCCGCAGACGCGCCTCACGAGCCCAGGGCCCTCTGGGCGGCCTCCGCGAACTCCGCGTACAGGTCGTCTACCCCGCCGAACCTGACGGCCTCAATGAGCTCCTCGACCTTGACGTTGTCCACGGACCCGGGCCCGCGCAGGTACTTCATCAGCTCTTCTATGGCCTCGTTGTGCCTCCAGAGGGCTCCGTCCCTGTAGTACCCGAGCACCATCGTGTTTATGTTGTCCGTGTAGTTGTCGATGAACCCGTCATGCAGGAACTCCAGGAGCCTCATCAAGTCTATGTTCCTGATGAACTGCTGGTAGTTCGCGTATATGGGGTTGCGCCCGTACGGATATGAAAGCTTCCCCCCCACCAGGTCGTAGTTGAACCCCTCCCACCCGTACATCAGGAAGTCGTAGTTCCCCTGGCTCGAATAGACCCACTCGATGAACTCGCAAACCTCCTTCGCCTTCTGCGAGTCCTTGTGGATGGCTATGTTGTTCGACGCCTTCTCTATCCCGGCCATGGCGTTGGGATATAGGGGGTATATGACTATCTCCATGAACTCGAGCAGCCTCGCCATCGAGAGCTCCACCCAGCTGAGCTCCATCACCAGGGAGGCCGTGCGCCCCCCGAGGAAGTCGTAGTAAGTCTCGTTGAACCCTCCCAGGTCCTCTATAAGCCCCTCGCCCTTCCAGTACCTGACCCTCTCGACCGCGAGCCTGAAGTCGTCCGTCAGGGCGAACACGGTCGGGGTGAGGCTCGGGTCGCCCTGCCTGTACGTCGCCGCCCAGTCCGGGATGGGGCAGTAGCCGTAGGCGAAGGCGAGCAGGTCGTAGTTCACGGCGGTCTGGTTGCCCGGGACCACGTCGTCCTCGCCCTCCTTGACCAGCCGCATGAACTCCTCGTACTCATCCAGGGTCCTCACCCCGGAGGGGGCGTACTTGTCGGCGTACTTCTTGTTGATCACCACGCATTGCCTGTTCGTGGTCGTAAAGTGGATGGGCATCTGCACCATCCGGCCCTCGGCGTCCCTTGCCGCGGCCTTCTCCAGCTCGCTCAGCGAGGCGTAGAAGTTCGGCGCGTGGCTGCGGAGCGAGTCCTCGATGTCCATCGCCCACTTATGGTGCTCATCCGTATACACGGCGTTGTAGGTGAAGAATAGGTCCGGCGGCGTGTTCCTCAGGTACTTGTCTATCTCCTCGGGCGCGTGCGTCAGGAGGACCTGCTCGTCGGTACGCATCTCCACCCGGACGCCGGTCTGATCGAAGTAGCTCTCCAGGACGTCCTCGAATATGTAGAAGCCGCCCCAACCCATCCTGGACTGAGGTATGTTGATGATGAAGCTGCCGGTGACCGGCCTCTCGACGTTCAGGTCCGAAAGGTCGCCCGTGTCCGGTTGGCCGATCAGGGCGTCCGAGTCCGTGAGGGGCGGGGAGCCCACTTCGTCGAGGTCGACGTCCCCGTCCGCGTCGCCGCCGCCGCAGGCGGCGAACGACGCGGCCATCAGCGCTAGCGATATGATGAGGGCCGCGGCGCGTGAGGCGCGGCATCCTTTGCAACATAATTTTGCCATGATCCGTACCTGCTTTCGTCTATATATTTAACATCAAGTCTATTAGCCGCTCGGTTAAGAATCAAGGAACGTTTGTTTGCGTATCGGTTACATCGTCCGGCCCCGCACGCGCTCATAGATGAGGATGGACGCCGAGACGGCCGCGTTGAGCGACTCCGCCCCGCCTAGGATGGGGATGGTGTACAGCGCGTCGCACATCCCCAGCACATGGGCGGAGACGCCGTGCGCCTCATTGCCTATCACCAGGACCGACCTGCCCGACGGGCCGATCTCCTGGTATGGCCTCCCACCCCTCACCGCGGCCGCGCCGATACGGTAGCCCATGCCCTTAAGCCTGCCTAGCAGCGCCGTCTCCAAGGCCCCATCCTCGGGGCCCCGATCTCCGCCCTCCCTGTCGGCGTCGGATGCGTCCGGGCCCACGGAGGCCGAATCCGGGCCCGTAGCGGAAGCCTCCGGGCCCGTAGAGACCGGATCCATAGCCGCCATTGATATATCCGCGGCCGAGGCGCCCACCCCGCGCGACGCCCCGCGTCCCTCGGCCACGCCCCCGACCCGGTCGTGCGGGGCCCCTCCATTGAGCAGGCTCGCGGCCCACTCGACCGGGATCCTCATCACGGAGCCCATGGAGGAACGCACGGCCTTTCCGCCGTAAGGGTCCGCGCAGCCGCCGGCGAGTATGACCCCGCCCATCCCGGCCGCCTCGGCCGTCCTGACGATGGCGCCGACGTTGCCGGGGTCGCCCACCCGGTCGAGGTAGGCTATGTCGCCCCCCGCCATCTCTCCCAGGTGGCGGCGCCTCCTCTCGAGGACGGCGATTATGCCTTGCGGGCTCCCCACCTCCGAGACTTTCCTCATCAACCCTTCGGCCAGGCGGTAGACCGGGCCGACGCTCCGACCCCCCAACCCGGACAGGCGCCCTTCCAGAGGGGCGAGCTCGCCTTCGCAGGCCAGGATGAGCCTGACCGTCCATCCGGGGCAGGCCAGCGCGTCCCAGACGGCCCTCCGCCCCTCGACCATAAAGAGCCCCGCGACGTCGCGCCCGCGCTTCGTCGTGAGGCTCCTCACCAGCTTGACCGTGCCGTTATGCTCGCTCTCGATCGTAGACGCCTTGAACCGGATCACCCTCCGCGTTATCGCTACGCCTTCACGGCCAACGCCGTCAGGGCGGACTTCGCCTTCACGGTCAGCTCGGCGAACGAGGCGGCGTCCCTGACCGCCATGTCGGCCAGCACCTTCCGGTTCAACCCGACGCCCAGGACCCTGAGCCCGTTCATGAACCTGCTGTAGCTGATGCCGTTGAGCCTCGCGGCCGCGTTTATCCTGGCGATCCACAGTCCCCTGAAGTCCCTCTTCTTCCTGCGCCTGTCGACGTACGCGTACATGAGCGCCTTCATGACCGCCTGATTCGCTACCCTGTACGACTTCCCCCTCAGCCCGAAGTAGCCCTTCGCCAGCTTGAGCACCTTTCTCCTGCGGGCCCTGGTGGTCACCGCCCCTTTTACGCGTGCCATGCTATCCCCCATTCCGCCGCCAAGCGCGCGGCCTCCGATGATTATCCACAATCAAGCGCGCTTCCAGCGCGGCAGGCTCACGCGTACGGTATGAGCTTCCTTATCTTGGCCTCATCGGCCGGCGAGGCGTAGGCCGTAAGCCTATGGTGGTTCTTCGTCCTCTTGGACTTATGCGCGAGCAGGTGGTTCCTGAAGGCATGGCCCATCTTTATCTTGCCGGTCCCGGTCAGCTTGAACCTTTTCTTGGACCCGCTATGTGACTTGATCTTCGGCATCCCCTACCACTCCCCATTGTTTATTTTCGCCGTTCCTCCGCCATGGGCGGCCGCCGCCCACCGCGCTCACTTGTTCGGCGCGAGGACCATCGACATGTTCCTGCCCTCGAGCTTGGGCCTCCTCTCAACGGTGCACAGGTCCTTGGTCAGGTCGTAGAACCTGTCCAGCACTTTCTCGCCGTTTGAGGTGTACTGTATCTCCCTCCCCGTGAACTTGACGCTTACCCTGACCTTGTTGCCCTCCTGCAGGAACTTGAGCGCGTTCTTTATCTTGAAGGTCAGGTGGTAGTCATCTATCGTCGGGGTGAGCTTCAACTCCTTGATCGTCACCGTCTTCTGGTTCTTCTTGGACTCCTTGTCCTTCTTGACCTGCTCGAACATGAACTTGCCGTAGTCCATGATCCTGCATACCGGCGGCGAGGAGTTGGCCGATATCATGACCAGGTCCAAATTTTTCGCCGTCGCGGCCTTTTGGGCGTCCTCGAGCGGGACCACCCCGACCATCGTTCCGTCCGACTCTATGAGCCGCACCTCGCTCGCCTTGATCTCGTCGTTGATGATGCTGCTTTTCCTGCCTATGCCTTAACACCCCCCACTAATGTTGGTGCGCGAAAAAACGGGCCCTGTCATGAGGGGGCCCTTGGCGTACAGACGGAGGGACGTGCGCCATGCGCCAGTCTCGTTCCGCGCCATTTACCTAATGCGCCGATGGGCCCATAGGTGAGAAGCCAATGCCCCTACTTCGATAGGGCCGTATGATATCACATGGCCGCGTCGATGGCAAGGGCTTTCGCGACGATATAGAATATTGGCATGCAAAGGGGTGTTCGGATGTTCGGGTCGGGCGGATCGGGGGCCGTAAGGGGCCGTGGGGCGGAAGGGACGGGCCACGCCGCGCGGCCGCGCGCATTCGTGGCGTGCGCCTTCGCGGCCTCGCTGCTGCTGCTCGCGTCG
>WRCU01000177.1 GCA_009783805.1 Oscillospiraceae bacterium | reverse complement strand
GATATGCCCGTCACCGTGACGTTGTTGTCCTCGGCCGCCGCCTCGACGTCGCGCACGAACTCGTGCGAGGCGAGGTACGCGGGTATCTGCCCCCTTATCTCGGCGTTGTCCCTGACGGCCTCCTCTATCCGGGCCCCATACTCGCCCGCCTTGGCGTACTCGGCCGACAACGACGACTCCCTCAAGGTAAGGGAGTCCACGTACTTCGCCAGGTCTCCGTTTTCCTCCATCAATGGCGAGAGGAGGAGCGAGAAGCAGGCATACGCCCCGATGCATGCGATGAGCAAGGCTATGAGCATGATTTCCCTCTTCGACAGCCTGCCGATGAAACCCGTCCCAGGATCCTTCATATGGATGGTACCCCCCCCGCCTTTATGCCGCGCCGCCCCGCCGGTTGCCGCCTAATGTATGAGCTCCAGCTGGAACCCGTAGTCGGTGAACACGTTCTCCTTGGAATAGTTCGCCTCTATCCTGACGATCCTGACGTCATCGAAGCGCCCGATGAGGAACAGGCCCGCGACGAAGTCGACCACGGCCGACTTCTCCTCCGCGGACCCGGCTATGGAGACCGTCCCGTCCTCGGTCGCGCTATAATTCGTGACGAACATGCCCTCCGGCATCACCTCGGCTATCAGGAGGAGCAGGTCGGAGTGGACCTCGCCGCCCCTTGTCGCCGCCGAGAGCAGCTCATAGACCCTTTGCCTGAAGCCCTCCTCGAGCATCATCGTGTCCTTCAGGTCCTCTATGTCGGAGAACCGCTCCAGGCTCGACTCCAGCCTGTCCACGTCCTCGCTCAGCGTATTGTTCCGGTACATCTCATAGGCGACGGCCGCTGCGCCCACGAGCGCCACGGCGGCCAAAAGGATAACCGCCGCCCTGAGCTTCCTTTCCTTTTTGACCTTCACCTCGGCCGCCCTGAGCAGGTTTATGTCCCTGTCGGCGCCCTCCACCCTGATGGCCGTCCCTATGGCGCGTATGAACCCGTTCGAGTCATGGCCGCCCCCGCCCACCGTCTGTATCGCTATCGTCTCGGCCGGGATCGGCAGCGACTCCTTCCGGGCGAGCAGCTGCTTGGCCCTCTCGCCCGTCACGTACGCCACCTTGGGCCCGGCCCCGCCTTCTCCCTGCCCATAGAAGCCCAGCATGCCGGCCATCTCCGAGGCCACGTCGGACGCCATGTCGTCCGATGAATAGGTCACCTTCCTGCTGGTGACGAGCTGCCCGTCGCGCACGAGGCACAGCCTCGCCTCGGCCTGACCCGCGTCGGCGATGACGTAGTCGCCCGAGTCGGCCCCTGAGCCGGCGAATGACCGGAACGCCTTCACCAGCGCGTTCACGCCCACGTCGATGTACCGGAGTGGGATCCCCAGCCCCTTGCAGGCCTGCCCGAGGTACTCGGCGACGCCGTTGGGGCAGGCGGCCGCGAAGCCCTTCAGGTTGGCGTCGGGGGGCGAGTAGTTGACGAACGATATGCTGTGGCTCTGCCGTATGCCCTGGTACGTCTGCATCAACTCAAACTCGACGGCCTGGCGCATCTCCGACGGCTTCGAGAAAGGCAGGTCCATGTCGGCCAGCAAAGTCTTCGCAGGATCCACGCAAACGGAGACGGCGTCGGCCTTTATCCTTTCGTCGGCGACCGCCTTCGCGAGCGCGGCCGCGACGGCGCCGGCGTCGGGCGCGTCGCCCCCCGCCTCCCAGCCGGGCACGTCCACCCTAGCCAGCTTAAGCAGGACGGGCTTCCTCCCGCCCCTCACCAAGGCGAGGTTGATGTATCCGCCGCCCAGTTCCACCCCCAAGACCTTGTCGCCCATGCTACCTCCCGCTCCGACCTTGTGACGCCGCCTATGCGGCCCAGGGTCAATGTATGGCCCTAAACGCTATGTCCACTTCCAGGTCCCTGCCGCCCTCGACGTACCCGGCGTCGACGTCCTCATACGTCACCTTGACGCTCAGGCCGGCGACCCCCGCCGGGCCGTACGCGTACCTGACCCCAAAGCCCCTGACGAAGGCGATGAGGGCCCTCCTGCCGCCGATCTCCTCATATATCGCCCCATCCTCGTAGAACACCCTCGCCTCGCCTATGTACAGCTCCGAATGGTACCCGTCCTCACCGCCCCAGACGGTCCCCGCGCCGGCGGGCCTGCCCAGCAGGCGGACGCCGCCCTCACGGTCGTTCATCCTGACCCTCGTGGTGACGTAGGCGACGGCTATCCTCGCCTCGGCCTCGGCGTTGTTCCCCTCCACCGTCCGCCTGTAAGAGGAGGCCCCCGACCCTATCATGCCGAAGACCAGGGCGGCCAGGACCATCGTCACCAGCAGGACGATGACCATCTCGAGGAGGGTGAACCCGCCCCTGCCCTTCCTTTTTTTAGGAGACACGCCCAGCCCCATGGCATCCCGCATCCGTCCCCGGCCCTCTTCCTAGTCCCTCCTGACGGCGATCGTCAGGATATATGAGTTCGGGTACCTCTCATAGGCATAGTCGAACCTGTCCCTGTTGAGGTCCAGCCCGTAGTACCTCTCCACGTACTCGAGGGACAGCGGGTACTCCCCCTCCAGCGCGTAGCACTGGCGTATGGCCTTCTCTATCGTCAGGCGGCCGTTGTCGATCTCCCTTTGGACGCCCCTCTGCCCCGTCTCCGCCAGCGACGGCAGGAGGACCATGAGCAGCACGCAGATCATGGCCGTCACCACGACGACCTCGAAGAGCGTGAACCCGCCCCTTCCCCTTGCCGCGCCCTTGGCGCCGGCCAACCTGGCAGCCATGCCCGCTCCCCCACCGATGCGGCCCGCCGTCGGCCGCCCCCCAAATCAGAGGACGCCCGGCGCGACCACCGCGATGTTGCCCTTTATGAACACGTCCGACTCGGAGACGCCGGTATCCCCGCCGATCTCCAGGTCTTCCTTGGGATAGTACGCCACGTACCCGTTCAAGTCCCTGAAGACGAAGTGCACCCTGTAGATGCCCGTCCCCGGATCCCTCGACAGCCTGGCCGAGACGATCCTCCCGTCTATAACCCTGTCCCTGTACTCCTCCAGGGCCTTCTGGTTCTCCGGAAGGCTCTCGTTCTCGAAGAAGTAGGCCTCGAGGGAGGCGGCCACCCCCTGCGCCTCCGTGAGGCACGCGTTCGCCTTCGTCCCCGCGGAGACCTCGAGGAACTTCGGGAGTAAAAACCCCATCATGACCATGAATATGCAGAGGGTGAGTATCACCTCGATGACCGTGAACCCGCCTCTAGCACCATATGGCTTGCCTGGCCCCGATCTCGGCCCCATCGCCGCCCCCTTCGGATCAGATGGAATTCATTATCTCCACCATCGGCATCATGACCGCGAGGATCACGACCGAGACTATTCCGGCCAGTATGACGAGGAGGATAGGCTCTATGAACGTCGTGAGCTTCTGCAGGGAGTTCTGCACCTCGTCGTCGAAGTAGGCGGCCGTCCTCGTCAGCATGTTGTCCAGCTCGCCCGTGCTCTCGCCCACGGAGAGCATCTGGACCAGGAGCGGCGGGAAGATGCCGGCCCTCTCGATGGGCGCGGCTATGCCCCTGCCCTCCCTGATCTCGTCCTTGCACGTTTGGAACTTGTGCTCCACGTACTTGTTGCCTATCAGCTCGCTCATGATCTCTATGGCGTTGATGACCGGTATGCCGCTCTTCAGGAGTATGCCCATGCTCCTGGAGAACCTGGCTGTGACTATCTTCGTCGTTATGCCCCCGAATATGGGCATCCTCAGCTTGAATCCGTCATAGCTCAGGCTGCCTTTCTTAGACTTCACGTACCTCGTGAAGACCACGACGATCAACAGTATCGCGGCGATGATCATGACGAAGTTGCCCAGGACGAACTCGGAGAACCCGATCAGCCCCCTGGTTATGAGCGGGAGCTCGACGTCCATGCCCGTCAGCATGTCGTTGAACATGGGCACTATCTTGGTGAGGAGCAGCACGATGACACCCGCCATGAGCACGAGCAGGATGATCGGGTAGGTCATGGCCGACCTGATCTTGTTGCGCGTCTTGAAGTCGTTCTCGTAGTAGTCGGCCAGCTTGCCGACGATGTCGTCCATGTAGCCGCTGTACTCGCCCACCTTCACCATGCTGAGGAGGAAGGAAGGGAACACTTTGTCGTGCTGGGCCAGCGCCTCCGAGAGCAGCTTGCCCCTCTGCAGCTCGCCGTACACGACGTCCAGGACGGCCTTGAAGCGCTTGTTCTCCGACTGGTCGCGGACGATCGCGACGGAGTCCGAGATGGTCACGCCCGCCTGCAGCAGCGCGGCCATCTGTCGGCAGAAGAGCGCAAGGTCGCGGGCCCCGACCTTCTCGAACATCCGCCTCCGGGCCTCCCTGGCGTTGTCCATCCTGCTCTCGGTCACGAAGAACCCCTGGTCCTTGAGCATGAAGTCGATCTCGGAGGCGTCCTTGGCGTGGTACCTGCCGCTTATCTCCTCGCCCGAGAGGTTCTTGGCCTTATAAAGGAACAACGGCACCTTGTTACCACCTCTTGTTATAGAATTGTAGGAACATCTGCGGGTCTATGGCCTTCAGCAAGGCCTCGTCGGAGGAGATGCGGCCTTCCTGGCACAGCTTGGCCAGGTAGGCATCCATGGACTGCATGCCGATGTTGCCGCCCGTCTGTATCACGCTGT
>WRCU01000176.1 GCA_009783805.1 Oscillospiraceae bacterium | reverse complement strand
TCCAGCTCGGCCAAGCGCGGCGGCAGCTCCGAGAGGCAGAGCCAATAATAATGCATCAGCCTCGCCGGCGCCCCTCTGCCCCGCGCCGAGGCCCTCCCGCCTATCACGGCCTTGATCGGGCCCAGCTGCCTGTCCGCCCATCCCACCCCCTCGGGCATCGCGGCCAGGAAGCGCAGGGCGACCAGGCCGGCGTGGAGGCATTCGCCGACGGTGCAGCCGCCGTAGCCGAAGCAAGTGGTTTTCAACCTCCCGAGGGTGCCGTCCACCATGGCGCGCACCGTGGGGTCGTCGGGGCTCAGCAGATGCAGGATCCTGACGGTCTCGAGCTCAAATGAGTTCGCGGACAGGATGTGCGTCTTGGGGGACATAGGTATCACGGTCTGCAATTTTTTATTATCGATATACGGCGGGATGTAGTATATGGGGTACATCCGTCCCTGACCGCCCGCGTCCAGGTTGCCGGGGTACCTCACCCCCCTGTAGAAGGACTGCTTCCTGCGCTCGTCGCTCACGGCCGAGATGAGGTCGGCCGTGATCGAGGCCTTCTGCGGCTCGGCATAGGTCCCGCCCATAATGAGGTGATGGTTGGCTTTGACCATCAGTTCATAGGCCGCCATTTCATCCATCGCTCTTCGCTTCCCTTTGGTTAGTCGCCTCGCGTGAACGTGCGCCCGGCATGAATATATAATAGCCGCATATGGCTGACAATACGTGCGTGGGGATCATATGCGAGTATAACCCTTTCCATTCGGGGCACCTCCTCCACATGGAGGCCTCCAGGGAGATGACCGGGGCGGGGGTCGTCGTCTGCGTCATGACCGGCAACTTCACGCAGTCGGCGAGGCCCGCGATCATGGGCAAGTGGGTCAGGGCGGAGGTCGCCGCGGCCTGCGGCGCCGACCTGGTGGTGGAGCTGCCTTTCGTCTACTCCATAGCGCCCGCCCAGGCCTTCGCCCTGAACGCCGTGCGGCTCCTGAAAAGGCTGGACGTGGGCTTCCTGTCATTCGGGTGCGAGGAGGCGGACGACGCCAGGCTGACCGCCTTGGCGGATTTGCTCCACGATGAGCCGGAGCCCCTGAGGGAGGCGATAAGGTCGGGGCTGCGTATGGGCCATTCCCTGCCGAAGGCCAGGCAGATGGCCTTGGCAGGCGGGGGTTGGGACGACGTCGTCACGGGCCCGAACAACATACTGGCTTTGGAATACTTGCAAGCGATAAGGAAGGAGGGCGGCGGGATCAGGCCCAATTTCGTGCGCAGGGTGGGTGGGGGCCACAAGTCCGTCGGGCGCGGCCCGGCGGACTGGCCGCCGTATGTGGGCGCGTCCGCCATACGGGAGGCCCTGCACGCGGGGGCGGGCGCGGGTGAGGTGGCGGCGGCCATGCCCGCGGCATCGTCGGGCGCGCTCGCCCGGGCGATCGCCGCGGGGGCGGTGGCCGGGTACGGGGACTACGACGGGGCGGTACTGTTCGCGCTCCGCAAGGCGGGGCCGAAGGCGGTCGCGGATGCGCCCTACGCCTCGGGGGGGTTCGAGGGCGCGGTCGCCAAGGCCCTGGACAAGGCGGCCGACCTGGACGGCCTGTGCAGGTCGCTCACGTCGCGCAGGCATACCTACTCCCACGCCCGGAGGGTGCTCATGTACGCCGCGATGGGCGTGACGCGGGAACGCATGGACGCGTACGACTCTTGCGGGGGGCCGCAGTACGCGCGCGTCCTCGCGCTCAGCGGCGCGGGGGCGCGGAAGCTGTCGCGGCTGCGCCGGGTAGGCGGGCTGAGGCTGATATCGAGGTACTCCCATGTAAGGGGCATGGGGGAAGAGGGCCAAAGCATGTTCGGATTCGACTGCCTGGCCTCCGACCTATACTTCGGGCCGTCGGGGCGTATGGGGCCAGGCCGCTGCGATTGGCCTGCGGGCAGGCCCGATTGCGTCATGGGGCCCGCGGTGCTCCCGTGACAAGGGGAGGCCCGACCGCGCCTAGGCGCCGGCCATGGCCGAGCCCGTGCGGCGGCTATTAACCCGTCATTGCGAGGAGCCGCAGCGGCAATGGATTGCTGCGTCATCACATTCCACGCAATGACGGGCGATGCGGGCGGCGATTGCGCGTCGGGCCGCCGTGTGGAACAATGATGGCCTAAGGCCGCGCGGACGCGCGATGATTACGGCCCACAGCGATAGGAAACGCTGATCAAAGGGGGATTGGGAGTATGCACCTTTATAAAAAAGCCGGCGGGGACCTTTATTGGGTGGGCGTGAACGACCGCCGCATGGCAATGTTCGAGGGGGTCTACTCGGTCCCGAAGGGCGTATCCTACAATTCATACCTCCTGAAGGGTGACAAGAACGTCCTATTCGACACGGTCGACAAGTCCGTCAGGCTGCGGTTCCTGGAGAACCTGGAGGCGGCCCTAGGCGGCGGGGGACTGGACTACCTCGTCGTCCAGCATATGGAGCCTGACCACTCGGCCCTCGTCGGGGAGCTGGCGGCGCTATACCCAAGCCTTACGGTAATTTGTACGCGGATGGCGCATGAGATCATGGGCCGGTTCCTAGGCGGCAAGACACCCGGACGGGTGCGTATCGTGGGTGACGGGGACACGCTGGACACGGGCGGGCATACGCTGACGTTCATCACGGCCCCTATGGTGCACTGGCCGGAGGTCATGGTCACTTACGACTCCGCTTCCGGCACGCTGTTCTCCGCCGACGCGTTCGGGTGCTTCGGCGCGCTCAACGGGGCGCTCTTCGCCGACGAGGTCGACTTCATGCGCGACTACCTGGATGAGGCCAGGAGGTACTACGCCAACATCGTCGGGAAGTACGGGACCCAGGTCCGCGCATTGCTGGAGAAGGCCTCCGGGGTCGACATAAAGATGATCTGCCCGCTGCACGGCTTCGCCTGGCGCTCCGGCATCGGCGGGATACTGTCGAAATACGCGCAATGGAGCGGCTACGAGCCAGAGGAAGACGGCGTCGTGATCGCCTACGCGTCCATATACGGCAACACGGAGAACGCGGCGGAGACGCTCTCCGGCCGCCTGCGCGAGCTGGGCGTGAGGACCGTGATGTACGACGTCTCGGTGACGCCCCCTTCCGAGGTGTTGGCGGCGGCCTTCAAGTGGAGCCACCTGGTACTGGCCTCCTCGACCTACAACGCCGGCGTCTTCACGGCCATGAACGCGCTGGTATGCGAACTGGCGTCGCACCGCGTCTCGAATAGAAAAGTCGCCGTCATTGAGAACGGCTCGTGGGCGCCGACGAGCGGCGGCCTGATAAAGGAGGGCCTCGCGGCTTGCGAGGGGATCGACTACATAGGCGAGACGGTGACGGTGGAGTCGTCCGTGAAGGGCGATAGCCGGGATCGGATCATCGCCTTGGCGGACGCCATAACGGGCACGGTCCCGGGCGCGAAGGATCCGGCGCCCTCAGCCGCGGCGGCGGCAACGGCAACGAGCCCGTCGGCGGGCGCGGGACCCGCCCCGGCCGCCGGGAAGGCGGCGATAGACCAGACCGCGCTGTTCAGGATCCCATATGGCCTGTACGTCCTGACCACGGCCTTGGGCGGAAAAGACAACGGCTGCATCATCAACACCGCGGGATTGGTGACGGACACCCCGCACAAGGTTTCCGTCACGGTGAGCAAGAGGAACCTGACGCATGACATGGTCATGGATTCGGGCATGTTCAACGTCTCGATCCTTACCGAAAAAACCCCGTTCTCCGTCTTCGAGAGGTTCGGCTTCAAGAGCGGCAGGGACGCGGACAAGCTCGCCGGCCTCGGCGATTCCGCCGGCAGGCTGAACGGCATGCCCTACCTGCGCGAGCACACGGGCGCGGTCATATCGGGCAGGGTGTTGAGCGCGACGGACCTGGAGACCCATACGACCTTCGTGGCCCTCGTGACCGAGGCCGCGATCCTCTCCGGCGACAGGAGCCTGACCTACGGTTATTACCAGGAGCACATCAAACCGAAGCCCAAGCCCCCTAAGGAAGCGAAAGCCGGATTCACGTGCAATGTATGCGGGTTCTTCCTGGAGGGCGCGGAAATCCCGGCCGACTTCATCTGCCCGCTATGCAAGCATGGGGCGGACGCCTTCGCGCCTAGCCCGCCATCTTGACCCTGACCGTGAAAAGCCTAGGAGACATGGCATGAAACGTCCAAACCCATTGCTCAGCGTATTGCGGGCGGAAAGGAAGGCACGCCTACCGGGCGGCATATACCATAAGGTGCAGGTCGACTTGACGTACAATACCAACCGCATTGAAGGCAGTCGCCTAACCTATGATCAGACGCGGTATATATTTGAGACGAATACGGTCGGCGTCGAATCCGAAAGCCTGAACGTCGATGACATAATAGAGACGGCCAATCACTTCCGCTGCATAGACGCGGTGATTGACGGAGCCGAAGCTATCCTTTCGGAAAGATTCATAAAGGGGCTGCATAAGACCCTGAAGACGGGGACCAGCGACGGCCGTAAGGATTGGTTTGCGATCGGCGAATATAAGTCGATGCCGAATGAGGTCGGAGGCATGGGAACCGCATTGCCGGAGGATGTACGCGACGGGATGAAGAATTTGCTGGTCGGATACAATTCGATCGAAAAAAAGACCTTGGATGACGTCATCGGCTTCCATGTCCGATTCGAGCGCATTCACCCGTTTCAG
>WRCU01000175.1 GCA_009783805.1 Oscillospiraceae bacterium | reverse complement strand
GACCCCCGCTCCCCATCCCCTCGCCCCTCCCCAGCCGCCTAAGCGGAATACGGGCAGCGACGGGACTGTTTATCCCCGCATGATACACCATGGCGGCGCGCCCCCATAGCCTTCGCCCCGGGCGCGGCGGCCCGCGGCCGCCTCCCCTCCCCGCCATGCGCCGGCCGCCGCCGCGGCCGCGTCCGGGCCGTCGCGGCCGCGACCGGGCCGATGCGGGAGGATCGGCCCCGGCTGCCTATACCATGGCCGCCCCGTGCACGTCCAGCACCTTGGCCGCCACCCCGGCCATGGCCCTCCGCTCCATGAACCATAGGTCGTCGTCCCTATAGAGGAACGCCTCCCTCCCGAAGACGCAGACCGTGTAACGCAGACCTATTATCCCGGCCCTAAGCGAGGCGGACCTCTCCTGGCCCAACACGCGGTCCACCTTGAACCTCCTGCCATCCTCCCACCGGATCGACCTGGGGACGACGGAGGCGCCCCCGGCCTTGAAGTCGGCCGAGACGTCCACGGCGGCCTTATACAGGTTCCTGTACCTCCCGTCGATCGCACCCCTCCAGAACCCATGCGCCCCCAGGTACCTTTCCGCCGCCTCCCGAGCCGTGTCCGGCCTTCCGCCCATATCCGAGAGCAGCCAGGCGTCCCCTATGCGGAATAAAGAGAACCCCCTCGGCGGGCCATCCTCGCCGCCGTATGCCGAGACTTTATAGCGCACCCCGACCCCGCGGCTCTTCAGCGTCCCGCCGCGCGACTCATCCAGGACCTTCGCGATGCGGTAGCCCACGCCGCCCAGGCGGAAGGAGAACGGGCGCACCCTGTTCTCCTTGAAGAACAAGGCGGAAACGTCCACCTCCACCCCGTCCGACCCGCCGTCCGTCGGCCCGCCCCCAGGCGAGCCCAACCATCCCGTCCCCGCGCACGGGGCCTCGAACCCGGCCAGCGACCCCACCCCCCGATGAATGCATGATCCGCGCGGCGCGCGGCGCTCAAGGCCCGAACGTATAGCTAACGGGGTGTATGACGTTCTCCTTCTTCGCGTCCAGCCCCGTGAGCCTCCTGTCCTTGAGGAGCAGCGCCCGTTGGAGCGCGAAGTAGCCGAAGCGGTCCCTCACGTGGTCCACCGCGTCCTCCAGGCGCATGGCCCTAAGGCGCCGCCCTTCGTCATACAGCAGCGACAGCTGGCGCGGCCCGTCCATCGGCACCAGGTCGGCCCCCCGTATGCCCACGCTGCGCAGGGGCCTCTGCCAGGAGTAGCCTCCCCGCAGCAGACCCATCGCCGCGGGCACCAGCTCCGACGTGACGTTCGTCGGCCTGTCCAGCCTCCTTTGCCGCTCAAAGCCGAATAGGTCACTGCCCCTCAGCGATATCTGGACGGTCCCGCATTCGAACCCCCCCTCCCTCATCCTGGAGGAGACGCTTTCGGCCAATACGTAGAAGGCCATCTTGACGTCCTCCTCGCAGCTCAGGTCCCGGGGGAACGTGCTGGAGTTGCCGACGGACTTGATGACCCCCGAACCCCCGGAGTCCGCGACGGGCGTGACGTCGCGCCCGGCCGCGAAGACGATGAGCATGAGGCCCACCTTGCCCAGGGCCTTCGATAAAAGCTCCGCGTTCTCGTCGCGGGCCAGCTCCCCGATCGTGCGTATCCCATACCGGGACAGCTTGGCCGTCGTGGCCGGCCCCACGTACAGGAGGTCCGAGGCCGGCAATGGGTACACGACCTCCCTGTAGTTCTCCTTGTTTATGACCGTGAGCCCCGAAGGCTTCCTGTAGTCCGACCCTAGCTTGGCGTATATCTTGTTCCATGAGAGGCCGACCGAGACGGTGACCCCCAGCTCCTTCGAGATCCGGGCCATGATCCCCTTCACGGCGGCCACCGCCTGGCCTTCGGACGAGGCCACCCCCGTGAGGTCGAACCAGGACTCGTCCAGCCCGAAGGGCTCAACCGCGTATGAGTACTCCGAGTAGATCTCCCTGGCCATCATCGAGTACTTCTGGTACAGGGGATAATTCGGCGGGAGCGTTATGAGCCCCGGGCAGGCCCTCCTCGCCTCGACGAGCGAGTTCCCGGTCCTCACCCCGCACCTCTTCGCGATCAGGTTCTTGGCCAGCACGATCCCGTGCCTGGCCTCCTCGTCCCCGCCCACCGCCACGGGGCGGTCCCTCAGGTCCGGTCGGAACACCAGCTCTATGGAGGCGTAGCAGGAGTTTATGTCCGAATGCGCTATGAACGTCTGCCTTTCCATGTCAGCATGCCTTTCCGCTTTTTTAGGCGCCCGCCCCATGTCCCATCCGTGCGGCCCATGCCACCATAATAGAACTGATGTTCTTTTTTTGTCAAGCACCCCGCCATATGCTAAAATCGTCCCGCACTCCCTCGGATTATCGGGTTAGGGGATGGTACGCATGATGGAAAGCAGGAACGTGGTATTCACGGCCCCATGGAAGGCGGAGCTGCTGAGGCAGCCGGTCCGCGAGGGCGGGTTGCCGCCCGGGCACGCGCTGATCAAGAAAAGGTACAGCCTCATCAGCACCGGCACGGAGCTGGCGTGCCTGTCCGGTAACGAAGGCTGGTTCTCCATGCCCCGGACGGCCGGGTACTGCTGCGTGGGCAGGATCCTGGAATGCGCCGGGGACGTGAGGGGGTTCGCGCCGGGCGACATGGCCTACTACTACGGCAGCCATTCCGAGTATGAGGTCGCGGACACCTCCGGCCTGTTCGTGAGGCTCCCCGAAGGCTTCGACGCCCGGTACGCGCCGCTCGTCAGGATGGCCACGGTCGCGGCCACGGCACTGCGCGTGTCCCAGATAACGCTGGGCGACTACGTGGCCGTGGTGGGGCAGGGCCTCGTCGGGAACTTCGCGGCCCAGCTGGCCGGATTGCAAGGCGGGCGCGTGATAGGGGTGGACGTCTCGCCCATGCGGTTGGGCGTCTCAAGAAAATGCGGGGTCGAGCATACGGTGAACCCCAACGACGGGGACGCCGCCGCCAAGGTCAAGGGCATCTCAAAGGGCCTCGGGGTCTCCACCTTGATAGAGGCGACGGGCTTCCCCCCGGTCATCAAGGGCGCCTTCGACTACGTGGCCCCCAAGGGTGAGTTCATCCTGCTGGGCACGCCCAGGGGCGACTACAGCGCGAACCTGGCGGAGGTGCTGACGCGGAGCCACCTGGCCTTCAGCGACATAACGATAAAAGGCGCGCACGAATGGAAGTTCCCCACGCTTAAGGCCCCGCACTCCCGCTATTCGATAGAGGGCAACACGGAGCTCATGATGGATTGCATCATGTCGGGCAGGCTCAAGGTGGAGGGCCTGATCACGGACACCATAAAGCCCGAGGAGGCCCCGGAATACTATGGGAGGCTCCGGGCGGACAGGGATTCGTGCCTGGGCGTGCAGATAGACTGGGATTGAGGCGATTCGTATGAGGCGTGCGTTTCCGCGGCCGTGGGCGCGTCGGGAGTCCGGCGAAGGCGGAGGCGTCCTTTCGGGGATGCCGGCCCGGCTGGCCGCGTCCCTGCTGTCCTTGGCCGTCCTCACGGCGTTCGAGGCGACGCTCAGGATAAAGGCGGACCAGCTGTTCACGTTCGGGTACGTCAAGGCCCTGGTCCTTAACGTCCCATATGCCCTCGCGCTGGGATGCCTGATGCCCACACGCTCCAAGAAGGCCCACAGGACCGCGGCCCTCGCGGCCCATTCCGCCATAGGGCTGCTGTACTTCTCCCAGATAGTCTATTTCGGGATGTTCAGGAACTTCTACTCCCCTTACTCCGCCACGAGGGTGGGGATGGTGTTCTCCAGCTTCTTCGGCGACGTTGTGAGGGGCGTGACAGGCAACCTCCCATACCTGCTCGCCATAGCCGCCGTCGTCGCCGCGTACGCCGCGTTCGCCGCGGGCAAGGTCACCGAGGCCGCGGGCAAGGCCGCCGAAGGCAAGGCCGCGGAGGGCAAGGCCACCGCGGCCGGGGGGGGGAAGGCCTCGCCGAGCGCGGCATGGGGCCTCGCGCCGCTCGCGATAATGCTCGCGGCGCTCCTGCCGGCGGCGGCCGACCCCACCAGCGCCTATTCCTCCTTCCTCGGGCAGACGGACATCATAAGCTCGGAGAAGGAGGTCGGGAACCTTAACACGATGTACATAGGGCTAGCCTCGCTCGTCATCCCCCAAAGCAAGGCGGCCGCGCTGGAGATACCCGAGGGGTCCTTCCAGATAGCGGCCTACGTGAACCAAAGCCCGACCTCGTCCGCCGACCATGGCCCCGACCCGGCGGATGGGGACGCCGGCCATGGCGGCCCAACGGACACGGGAGGCCCGTCCGACTCCGGCTCCGCGGCCGGGGACCGGGGCGGCGCGGACACGCCCTCCCCTTACGGCTACGTGATAGAGGAGGCGACGTTCGCCATCCCCACGCCGGCCCCGACGCCCTTCCCTTGGCTGGGCAGGCAGAACGCCATGGAAATCGACTTCGAGAGGCTCATGGCCGATGAGCGCCGGGAGGACGTGCTGCAGCTGCACAGGTTCTTCTCCTCCCTCAACCCTACCTCGCAGAACGAGTACACCGGCATATTCGAGGGATGCAACCTGATCATGCTGACCGCCGAAGGGTTCCACTACCTGGCGGTGGACGAGGAGCTGACCCCCACCTTGTACAAGATGGTGACGGGGGGGTTCCACCTG
>WRCU01000174.1 GCA_009783805.1 Oscillospiraceae bacterium | reverse complement strand
GCAGAGGGGGTTCTGGCAGAACGCGTTCTCGAAGAGCGTCCCCTCGGACGCCAGCCGGTCCAGGTTCGGCGTTTTCACCCAACCGTTGCCGTAGCAGCCCAGGGTGTCGTATCGCTGCGAGTCGGTGCATATCCACAGTATGTTGGGCTTTTCGGACTTCCTCCTCGGCTCCCTCATGACGCGCCCCCCCTCCCTTTCCTCAGCGTCCGTACATCCTCCGCCTCATGGCGTAGAGCTCATCCAGCTGCGGCCGGCTGAGCGGCGACTCCCCGCCGAGCGTCCGGACCAGGTACAGTATCTTGGCGATGCTCTCGGCCGTCTCTATCTTGAAAAAGGCGTCGAACGCGCCCTTCCCGACGGAGACGACCCCGTGGTTGGCCAGCAGGAAGACGTCGCCCCTGCCCAAGGCGCCCGCCATGCCCTCATGTATGCCGTCGGTCGACGGCGTCCCGTACGGCACTATCTCTATCCTGTCGTAGTGGACGATCATCTCCGGGTAGGCCCTGGACTCTATGGGTATCCCGGCGATGGCGTAGGCCGTCGCGTAGGGCGAGTGGTTGTGTATGACGGACCGCGCGTCCCCGCGCATGGCGTACGCGGCCAGGTGCAGCCTCAGCTCGGACGAGGGCTTAAGGTCCCCTTCCAGCAGGTTACCCTCCATGTCCGTGACGCATATCATCCCCGGCTCGAGGTACCCCTTGCACACGCCCGAAGGGGTGACGTAGACGCGGTCGCCGTCCCGCACCGAGACGTTGCCCTCTATGGCGTTCACCATGCCCTTCTCGTACATCAGCTTGGACACTTCCAGTATCTCGCGAACGATCCCGTCGCCCATTTTTCGCCTCCTTGGCCTAGCGTCATGCCGCCGGTAAACATACCATAGTTGGCCGCCCATAGTCAGGCCCCCCCCATTGCGCGCCGCCGACGCCGCGTATATGCTTTCCGGGCGGCCCGCCCATGGCCGGAGGCATGGTTATTATTGCGTCGCGGTTACTAACGTATTCGGAGGGGTCCATGGCCGCCATCAGATGGAACGGGAGGGTTCCCAGGGATAAGATAAGGCGCCTATATGAAGGCGTGGCCGCGGGCGTCGAGGACATGGAGCTGGCCGACGACGTGGGCTGCTCCCTGTACGCGCGCTGCGAGAGCATCGTGCGGGTCACCGTCGGCTATGAGGAAGGCAGGCTGCCCTGCCCGGAATGCGGGGAGGAGATGCCCCTGGGGGATGATGGGTTCCGGTGCGGCTGCGGCCGCGCGGTCGGGTGGGCGGAGTTCCGCAAGTCCTACAAGGACAGGCAGCTGTACGCCGCCAACGCCATAGGCGTGTTCCAGGCTTTCTTGGACGGATACCCCGGCGATTCGACCTTCGGGGAGAAGATAGTCCGCATCGACACGCTCATACATTCGTTCCATTACCGTTATTCTAGGACGAAGCCGAAGAGGCCCAGCCCCAGCGATGACACGGTGGTGAACAGGCCGACGGGCGCCAACCTGATCGAGGGCACGCTGACCGAGGTCATACTTTTCTTGGACGGGCTTTCCTCCATCGAGGGCTACGCCGGGGGGAAGCGCGCCTGGATGGGGACGATCGGCATGGCCAACGGAGGCGAGGTCCTTTCCAGGAAGGGGCATGGCGCAAAGTGACGGCGGGTGGCCGCCCTGGCTGCACTCCGCGCCCCCGCCCATGCGCCGGGTCGCCGTCTATGCGCCCGCGATGGCCCGGCCTACCGGGGCCGTGGTAGGATGGGACCGGGGGGCAAGCCCATATGAGCGTCATCAGGATAGGCTCGGTCACGAAGCGGTACGGCCGTCACACGGTCCTGCACAACGTATCCCTGAGGGTCGGGAAAGGGGAGCGGCTGAGCGTCGTCGGGCGGAATGGCAGCGGGAAGACCACGCTCCTCCGCCTCATATCCGGGGCCGAGGAGCCGGATTCGGGCACGGTGGAGGTCGACGCCGGCCTTTCGGTCGAATCCTTCTCGCAATTCACGGAGCTGGGCGGCGATTCGTCGATCGAGGAGGTCCTGGACCGCGAGTTCAAGGCGATCCATGACTTGGCCGGGGCCTTGGACGCCATAGGGGCCGAGATAGACGCGGCCGGGCCCGCGGGCGGCGGCGCGGATGGCGGATCGGGCGGCGAAAGGCGGCTCCGGGAGCTCATCCGCAGGCAGACGGAGATGCTGGCCGAGATGGAGAGGCTGGGTGGTTGGAACTACGGCCACAGGATAGAGACGGTCCTCACGCGGCTCGGGTTCGTCGGCGGGCACAGGTCGCTGCCGCTCTCCGGCCTTTCGGGTGGGTGGAGGAACAGGGCTGGCCTGGCCCTGATGCTGCTGCGCGACCCGGACGTGATCCTCCTGGACGAGCCGACCAACTACCTGGACGCAGAGGGCGTCGAGTGGCTGACGGAATGGGTTTCCAAGGGGAAGGCCACCGTCGTGGCGGTCTCCCATGACAGGTCCTTCCTGGACGGCGTCTCCGACAGGATGGTGGAGCTGGAGAACAACAGGATATACGAGTACGTGGGGGGCTACGCCGCCTACGTGAGGCAGAGGAGGATCAGGGGCGGGGAGCTGGGCAGGGACTTCGTCCATGAGGAGGAGCTCCTCGCGATGGAGGAGAACGCCATCAACGACAGGGCGGAGCTGGCCAAGGCCCTGAAGGCCTCGAGGGCGGGGAAGGGGGGCTTAGGGCGGCGCATCGCGGACATTAAGAAGAAGGTGACGCCGCCGCCGTCGGGGACGATCGTCACCTCCCTCTACCAGGGCATGAAGGTACCCGACATGACGCTGGGCGTCTCTGGGCTCGCGGTCGGCTACGGCGGCGAGCCCGTGATAAAAGGCGTGGGCTTCGACCTCTACGGGGGGGAGCGCATGGCCATAGTCGGGCGCAACGGCTGCGGAAAGACTACCCTCATCAAGGCCCTCCTCGGCCTGGTCGCACCCTCGGCGGGGAAGGTCGCATGGGGGGGCGGGGTCAAGCACGCGTACTTCAACGGGGTATTGGAAGGGCTGGACCCGGACGACACGGTTACGCACAACGTGAACGTCCACGGGGACGCGTACGGGGCGCCGCGCAAGGCGGTGAACAGGTTCATTCGGATGTTCGGGTTCTCGGAGGCCTCCCTCGGCGATAGGATAGGCGACCTCTCCGGCGGCCAGAGGGCCAGGGTCGCCGTGATAAAGTGCATGATCTCGGGCTGCAACGCCATCGTCATGGACGAGCCCACGAACCACCTGGACATACCCTCGATCCAGGCCATGGAATACGGGCTCGTGAGCTTCCCGGGCTCCGTGCTCTTCGCCAGCCACGACGCCTTCTTCATCGACAAGGTCGCGACGCGGGTCCTGGTCTACGAGGGCGGTTCCTTCGAGGGCTACGGCGGGAACCTGACGGCCTATAGGAACAGGCCTACATGACCTGGCGTGGCCAAACGGCCCTCTACCAGTCCTGACCCTTCTCGGCCATCATCAGGTCCAGCGGGAACTCATCCTGCCTAAGCGGCGGCACTATCCTCGCGTTCAACCTCGCCGACTCGTATATCGACATCGTGACCTCAAAACCCTTCAAGGCCCTATCGACCGACATAGGGTGGTCCGCGCCGCTATGGATCGACTCGGCGTGCAGCATGTGCGCGCGGTACAGGCCGTGGTCGTCCCTCTCGCCCTCGATGAGCGGCAGGGCCTCCCATTTGCCGTTTACGTTGACCTTCACCGGCGGGTCGGACTGGTCGTTGTTGCGCCAGAGCCTGCCGGCGCTGCCGAAGACCTCGATGTCCTGGTACCAGCGCTCCGGCATCTTCATCTGGTCGCCGGTCACGGTCTCGCACCTGACGCCGTTCGCGAGCTGGAAGCTGGATATGGCTCCGCGCTCGGTGTTGTGCCCGTAGCGCCTGCCTATGTAGGCGTACGGGCTCTTCGCCCTCTCCTCCTCGGTGGCGAGCGGGCCCCTGTATACCTGCCCCAACACCCACTCCACGTCGCTGTCGTCATTCAGGTACATCAGGCTGTCGACCGTGTGCGTGCCGTCCGAGAGGAAGTCGCCCGAGCAGAGGCCCCGCACCAGGTACACGTCCCCGACCATTCCGTCGTCGATCGCTTTCTTCATGGTCATGTAGGGCTTGGAGACCCTGCGCTGATGGCCTATGACGAGCTTGGCCCCCTTGGCGGCGCAGGCGTCGCGCATCTTCCTCGCCTCGCGCATGCAGACGGCCATGGGCTTCTCGCAATAAATCCCCTTGGCGCCCATCTCAGCCGCGAGGACCGTCATCTCGCAATGCAGGTTGTTCGGGGTGGCCACGGCCACCACGTCGGGCCTGACCTCCTCCAGCATCCTTTTATAGTCAGTATACGTGGGCACCCCGCCGCTCTTCGCGGAGACGTCCGCGGCCAGCCCCGCGTCGAGGTCGCATACGGCCGCCAGTTCGAACTCCGGCAGATTCACGTATGAGTCCACGTGCCCCCAACCCATCCTCAGCCCCACGACCGCCGCCCTCAGCTTATCCATTACGCAGTCCCCCATTCGAATGGTTGTCCGTACGATATTACTATATGCATCGCGAGGAGTGATATCAAAATCGTCATTGCGAGGAGTGCTAGCGACGAAGCAATCTCGCCTTCGCTGTCATTGCGAGGAGTGCTAGCGACGAAGCAATCTCGCCTTCGCTGTCATTGCGAGGAGTGCTAGCGACGAAGCAATCTCGCCTTCGCTGTC
>WRCU01000173.1 GCA_009783805.1 Oscillospiraceae bacterium | reverse complement strand
GCCCTTAGGCCCGTCATTGCGAGGAGCGCCAGCGACGAAGCAATCCATGCCCGTCATTGCGAGGAGCGGTAGCGTTAATGGATTGCTTCGTCATTTCATTCCTCGCAATGACGGGATAAAGGTCGCCGCGTCAACCCCCGACTATCTCCGTAGCCTTTATTATCAGCCTGTCAATATCATTGTTAATGCAGGTGATAAGCGTTATCTCCCTCCTGCCGTCGTCGTTCTGCAGCACGGAGTCTGTGTTGGTCGGCTTGACCACGAAGATGTCGTACACCTCATACTCCAGCGTCCTCCCCCCGTTGTCCGTGATGAGGATCACGTCGCCAAGGACGAGCTTATGCAGGTCGCTGAACCAGGTGCCGTTGTGCCTGTTGTGCCCGGCTAGGCTCAGGTTCCCGACCTCATTGGGCTGCGGCCCCCGAAACCGCACGATCGACATCTCCAGCGAGGCGGGGGTCTCCACGTTAAGGATCCTATATCTTATGCCTATCTTTTCGATTTCGATCTCGCCTATGACCCGATAGAAGTTGTCCGCCCTGAAGAACGGCCCGCCGGACGCGGCGACCCAAACCTCGTCGCAGAAAGGCGCGTACTCCGGGCCTTTTTGCGTCTGCCTGCCCACCGAGCCCGACTCGAGGAGCCTCTCGGGCATCCCCTCGAAGGCGCTGAGGTCGGCCAGGTACCCTTCGAACGTCATGGCCGACAGCGCCCCGTAGTCGACCGCCCTAGGCAAGCCCTCACCGCCGGCCCCGGGCTCCGGCCCGTGATCGCCTTCGCCGGCCCCGTCTTGCCCGCCTTGCCCGGCCTGCCCGGCCTGCCCGGGGTCGGGGCCGTCGCCGCCGCCCATCACAACGCCTCCGTCGCCCGCATCCCCCCCGCCCGCAGCTCCCGGTCCGAGGGTTCCGTAGGTCGCCGATTCGCCGTCTTTGCTGGCTGGACCCGCATTAAGGCCTGCCTCGGGGTCCGTGGCCGGCCCCACGAAAAGGATGAGCGCGGCCAGCGCGAAAACCGCGAACAGGGAGAATGCCAAGGCCACGAGCAGCAGCCTGCCCACCCTGCCTTTCGGGATCAACCTCCCCATGCCTTTTCCCACGCCCACGTCCCAGCCCCCATACTATAGTCATGGCCGCGTCCCCGACCCCCTTAAGCCTGGGGGACGCCGCCGGCCGCCGCTACATGGCGTCGATCGAGTCCTTGCGGGCGCCTATCAGCGCCTTCACCGCCCACATGTCGCCGGGCGTCGGGTTCACCCTCACCTTGGCGCACGCGCATACGGTCTCCGCGCGCCCTCCCGCGTCCACGGCGTACTTGATGTGCCCGGCATCGGCGCACCTATCCACGTGCCTCAGGAAGTATCCGCGCAGCCCCGGATCGAACCGCCCGACGGCCTCGGCGTACCCGCCCACGCTGCGCGCGGATCCCGGGTCGGCGCACGTCCCCACATTGATCCGCAAGGTCGGGTGCTCGTCGCCGTGGAGGTCGTAGTCGAGGATCCTCACGCCATTATGCTTATACTTGATGATCCCGAAGTGGATGTTCCTGGGCACCTTCAAGGCCCTCAGGTGCTCATGGACCTCGCCGGCCACGCGCAGCCCGTCGTCGCTGGCCCGCCTCATGAGCTCGGCGTGGTTCGCCGAGTAACTCTTGGTCAGCTGGCGGAACTCGCAATGGGCGAAGTGGCCGCGCGCCGGCGTCTTCCTGATGCCCGGCGACCCTTCCATGGCCATCATGGCCCTCAGAGCCAGCGGGTGGCCGTCGATGCCGAATGAGGCCGTACCCGCGCCCGCGTCCCTCGCATGCCATAGGCCGGTGCGCCCCAACGCATCCAGTAGGCCGCCCACCCTGGCGCCCAAGGATGCGAGCCCCTTGCCCCGGTCCGCCTTGGCCGTATACGAGTCCCAGCCTTCCAGGCCCCGCACCAGGCGGCCATGTCCGGCATGCGGGTCCGCCGGCGCCGACCCCAGCCCGGCGCCCGCCCCCGGTCCCAAAGGCCGGCCCTCCGCGGGCCCATGCACGTACTCCCCCTCGGAGGCGACCGCCTCCAGCAGGTCGCGGTACTGCCTCGGCGAGGCCGGGGCGTACGCCTGCGCGTTCCCGTACATGTCGGAGCATAGGCGCAGGAAGTAGGCGTGCCATTGCCGGCACCCCTCGATGACCTCCGGCGCGAAGGCGGACGTGACCTCACCGATCAGGGAATCCGCTGGCGGGACGATCCCTATGGCCCACCACCAGACCTCCCTGTGGAAGTCGGAGGGGAACGATCCTTGGCTTTTATCGAAGACCATGCGGGCGTACCATCCTCTTGGCCCATGCCCGGCCCCGCGGGCCAGGGGCCATGGGCGGCTCACGCCCGGCGGACCGGGCCCGCCGAGCCTGATTGAAGTATACTATATATGCGGGGGCGCATGGCCCCTTAAAAATTGCGAACCTAACGGAGGCTTGCATGCTCTTTTCATTCATGAGCTTCTCCTGCCCGTCCGCGAGCGTGGGCGAGGCGCTGCGCATGGCATCGGAGTACGGCTACGACGGGTTTGAGCCGAGGATCGACGTCGGCCACGGCCACGGGCTGGAGATAGGGGCGGGCGCGGGGACCCTGAGGGACGCCCGGAAGGCGTTCGAGGACCTGGGCAAGCGCATATGCTGCGTGGCCACCTCCTGCTCGTACGTCGACCCTGACGCGGCGGCGAGGGATAGGGCCGTCGAGAGGGCGAAAAGGGCGATCGACCTGGCAGCGGCATTGGGCGCGCCCGCGATCCGCGTCTTCGGTGGGCTGCCTCCCAAGGGCGCAAGCCGCGAGGCGTGCCTGGAAAATGTAGTGGGGTCGCTATCCAAGATCGCGGGCCAAGCGGCCTCGGCCGGCGTGGCGGTATGCGTCGAGACGCACGACGGTTGGTGCGACCCGGCTTGGATGGCCAGGGTGATGGGGGGGGTCGACCATCCGGGCGTCGCCGTGAACTGGGACATTATGCACCCGGTGCTCACGTCCGGCTACACGGTCGCGGACTCGTATGGGATCCTCAAGAGATGGGTCATGCACGTCCACGCGCACGACGGCGTCCTCATCGAGCCCGCAGGCGACGGCTACGCCAAGACTGAGCTGAGGGCGATGGGCTCGGGGGACGTGGACCACGGCGCCGCGCTCAGGCTCTTGGGTGAGGATGGCTACAGCGGCTACGTCAGCGGCGAGTGGATCAACTGGGAGCCGCCCGAGGTGCACCTGCCGAGAGAACTGGGCAGGCTCAGGGGATACCTCCGATAGACGGCAGGGCGGTCGTGGTCGTGCTCGACGGGGTCGGGATAGGCCACATGCCCGACGCGGACGGCTACGGCGACCGGGGCGCGGACACGCTCGGGGGCGTATACGCCCACATGCGGGCGATAGGCGGGGCAAAGGGGACGCCCTTCGCGCTGCCGAACCTCGAGGCCATGGGCCTGGGCGACATCGAGGGGGTGACGGGGCCCGCGCCGCGCCCGGATCCGACGGCCTGCCGCTGCAGGATGGCCGAGCTATCCAAGGGCAAGGACACGACCACGGGCCATTGGGAGCTCATGGGGCTGGTCACCGGGAGGCCCTTCCCCACGTATCCCGACGGCTTCCCCGAAGGCCTCATGCGTGGCTTTGAGGCCGCGATAGGCAGGAAGGCGCTGGGGAACAAGGCCGCGTCGGGCACGGGCATTATCGAGGAGTTGGGCCCTGAGCACATGGAGACCGGCAGCCCGATAGTGTACACCTCGGCCGACAGCGTATTTCAAGTCGCGGCCCACGAGGCCGTCATCCCCCCGGAGGAGCTGCTCGCCATATGTGTCAAGGCCAGGGACCTGCTGGTCGGCGAGCACGCGGTCGCCAGGGTCATAGCCAGGCCCTTCGCCGGGGCGCCGGGAACCTTCCGCAGGACCGGGGGCAGGCACGACCTCTCGCTGCCGCCCCACGGCGCGACCGTCCTCGACAGGGCCAAGGAGGCCGGGCACGAGGTCAGGGGGATCGGCAAGATAGGCGAGATATTCGCCATGCGGGGGCTGACGTCCTCCGTCCCCACGAAAGGCAACGCCGAGGGCGTGCGGGCCTTGCTCGAGACGCTCCGCGAGCCTTTCTCGGGTATCGCCTTCCTCAACCTGGTGGACTTCGACATGCTGTACGGGCACCGTAACGACCCTTCGGGGTTCGCGGGGGCGCTCGCCGAGTTCGACGCGCGCCTGCCCGAGGTATTCGGCCGATTGGGAGGCGGGGACATGCTCGTCGTCACGGCCGACCACGGCTGCGACCCGTGCTTCCCGGGCACCGACCACACGCGGGAGTATGTGCCGGCCCTTTTCCACTCCGAGGACCGACGCAGGCTCTCGGACGCCCACCTCAAGGCCGTCGGCGGCCACGGGCCGTGCGTGCGGGCGGGGATGCCGAGCGGCGCGCCCGGCGGCGCGGCGGGCCTAGGGAATTGGGGCACCGTGAATTCCTTTTCGTTCGTCGGCGGGTTAGTCTCTGCTTGGCTGGGCCTATGAGCCGCATAAAGATGGAAGTTGAGATCGACTTAGGCGGGAGGGTGGGATCGGGATGGATGGGATCGGGATGGATGGGAGGGCGGAGCTGACATGGAGAGGATGACGGGCAGGGAAAGGGCCATAAAGGCCATGGACTTCGGGATGACGGACCGCCTGCCGATTATGGCGAACGCGTTCGGGAAGCCCGGGCTCGCGATGCGCCTCGCGGGCGTCTCGGAGGAGGCGTATTGGGC
>WRCU01000172.1 GCA_009783805.1 Oscillospiraceae bacterium | reverse complement strand
GGAGCGGGACGCCAGGAGGGCCATCGAGGCCAGGATGAAGGAGAGGTCACGCGACGGCTGAGCAAGGGGGGGCCCCGTGAAGGTTGAGCTAGGTTTGGCCTTAGGTTAGGGCAAGTCCGCTTTAACTATATATCTATATTTCATTGCCCGAACCCAAGCGTACGCTTCGGACGGGTCGGGCGGATCGGGGGGCGTAAAGGTTTCGACGGGGGTTTTGGGGTCTGCCAAGCGGGTGGAGGATTCTCGTTGGCCTCCTTAAAAAACGGGAACTCAAACTAAACGCAAACGATTATCAACCAGCTTTAGCCGCGGCCTAACCTTAGGCCGTCCGTCTGTCCCCGGTCTCTGAGCCGGGGGTAGCAGGCGTCATTAAATCAGACCTTAGGCGCTGCAGGTCAAACGCCGGCACTGGCCGGGCAAAGCTTTGAGCCCGGCTCGATCCCATGAAGCTACCTTTCCGACCGTAACGCCTGGGGGACCGTCGGAGGGGGAACCGCCGCAAGGCGAAGACGCAGGCTGCACCCGGAGAAAGGCATTCTGATGGATCCTCGGACGGGGGTTCGATTCCCCCCGCCTCCACTTACGAAAGCGTCACTTCTGATGTAATTTATAATATCGCCAAGTAACCGTCGACTATATTTTCGCCGGGATCACAATAGCGAAAAAAGGTTGAAGGCGTTGATCACCGGCAGCATGATGACCGAGACCGTCGCCATCATCTTGATCATTATGTCTTGATTGGGACCCACGACGTCCTTGTAGCCGTCGCCCACGGTGTCTCCTATGACCCCCGCGTTATGGATCTCGTCATACCTGCGTTCGCCCAGCTCCGCTATCAGCTCCGCCTTGATTGACTTGATGTACTTCTTCGCGTTGTCCCAGGCGCCGCCGCTGTTGGCGGTGGAGGTGGCCATGGCCACGCTGTCCAGGATAGTCCCCAGTAGGAACCCGCCCACGAAAAGCGGCCCGAAGGCCAGGCCCCCCACGATCGGCGAGAGCAGCGATACCAGGACGGGGACCCTCATCTCCCTGATCGCGCCCTTGGTGCAGATGTCCACGCACGCCTTGTAGTCGGGCCTCGACTCATCCGTCAATATGCCTGGGTTCTCCCTGACCTGCCTGCGCACCTCGTCCACCATCTGCTCGGCGTTGCGGCAGACGGCGCTCAGCATCCTGCCCGACAGCCAGTGCATCACGCCGACGCCGACGAATGCGCCGCCCAGCGCGAGGAAGTTGAGCACGTCCAGCCCGCCGCCCGAGTCGCCGCCGCTCGCGAATGACATCATCATCGCGAGGGCCGCCAGGACGCCGGACCCTATGGCGAAGCCCTTGCCTATGGCCGCCGTGGTGTTGCCCTGCGAGTCCAGGCTGTCCGTGATGCCGCGGACCTCCCCGTCCAGGCGGGCCATCTCCGCTATGCCGCCCGCGTTGTCGGCTATGGGCCCGTATGTGTCGACCGTGACGGTGGCTACGACGAACGAGAGCATCCCGACCGCCGCGATGGCGGATCCGTAGACGCCGGAGAAGTAGCTGGAGACGATGATGGCCCCGCCCATCGTCGCGCAGGCGGGCAGGCAGCTGCGCCATCCCGCGCTCGTCCCGCCGACGATCACCAGCGCCGGGCCTTTCTTGGCGAGCGCCGCTATGCCCTTGGTCTCCTTGTACTTGTCGCTGGTGTACGCCTCGGCGACCATCCCCAAGGCGATGCCCGCGATGATCCCCATAAGCGCGCTCAGCCACGGGGAGACCCACCCGAACCTGAAGCCCGACCCCGCCAGGTCCCGCCCGCCGAAGAAGGCGTAGCTAAGTGCCAGCGTCGCCGCCGCGATCATGGCGGCCGAGCTCCATAGGGACACGTTAAGCTCGCGCGCGAGCCTATTGCTGGGCTTCCTGAGCAGGACGTACAGGATGCCCAAGACGCAGGCGATCAGGCCGACCCCCATGAAGGCGAGGGGGTACTGCAGCATCCGGCTGACGAGCCCTTCGCCCATGGGGTCGGCGGCGTTCAAGGCGGCCGTGTGCATGGCGGTGGGCAGGATCGATGAGGCCACCACCGCGCCGATCGTGCTTTCCAGGAGGTCGGACCCGTTCCCATTCACGTCGCCCACGTTGTCGCCCACGCAGTCGGCTATGACGGCGGGGTTGCGCGGGTCATCCTCCGGGAGTCCCAACTCCGTCTTTCCGACGAGGTCGGCGCCCATGTCGGCCCCTTTCGTGTATATGCCGCCGCCCAGCCGGTTGAACACGGCCACGGCCGAGCACCCCAGCGAGTAGCATGCGATGACCTGCGGGAACATGACGAACTCCAGGCCGACGAGGCTTTTGGTGACCGTGAGGTTCCCGGGGTCCGCGTACTCCATCGCCATCCCGACCACCAGGTACACCACGAGGAGCCCGAGCATGGCGAAGCCGCCTACGGAGAGCCCCATGACGGACCCGCCGCGGAAGGCCACGTTGAGAGCCCTCCCCAAAGCGGAAGGGTCGCCCCTCCCCACGCCGAGGCGAGCCTCATTGGCCACGCGCTCGTTGTAGATCACGGCGGCCTTCATGCCGACCAGGCCCGCGAATGAGCTCATCAGCATGCCCAGGAAGAACGACAGGCCCGCCCAAGGCGTGAAGATGAGGCCGAAGAGCAGGGCGACCCCAGCGAGGATGGGGACGTACGTCGCGTACTCCCTCCTCAGGAAGGCCGACGCGCCTTCCCGGATGGCGTCCGCTATTTCCTTCATGAGCGGCGTGCCGCGGCCCATCCTTCGGCCCCTGCGGAAGCTGTGGTACGCGAAGACCAGCGACAGCAGCACCCCGAGGCCGACCAGGTACACCATGACCCAAGCCATATAGCTCACTCTCCTTCCGATCCCATGGGCATGCCCGTCGGCCATGCCCGTAAAGCCGATTATACAGCCATTTGGTATAATCGGCCGTAATGGAACCCAAGGATCTGCTGGAAGGCCTCAACGGGCCGCAGAGGGAGGCGGTGCTCGCCACGGAAGGCTACGTCCGCGTCGTCGCCGGGGCGGGCAGCGGGAAGACGCGCGCGCTCACGGCGAGGTACGCCTACCTCGTCGAGGAGCTCGGCGTATCGCCCGCGAACATCCTGTGCATCACCTTCACGAACAAGGCCGCCCGCGAGATGAGGTCGCGGCTCAGGCGCATCCTCGGCATGGAGGTGGACCTGTCCTTCGTCTCCACGCTCCACTCGTTCTGCGTCCGGGTCCTCAAGGAGGACATAGCCAAGCTGTTCTATCCGGAAAGCTTCGTCATCCTGGACGGCGCGGACCAGTCGGCGATCCTCGAGGAGGTGTACGGGGAGCTCGGCATAAAGATGGACACCGCCACCTTCGAGCATATGATAGGCACGACCATACGCACCTTCAAGAACAAGATTCTGTACGGCGACTACATGGCCGACCCGCGCGAGGCGGTCGGGGATTTCGAAGCCACGGACATGGAGCGCAAGGTGATCGTGCGGTACATGGAGAAGCAGCGCAGGTGCTTCGGCCTGGACTTCTTCGACATCATCAACTTCACGGTGTGCCTGTTCAAGAAACACGGCGACGTGCTGGACAAGTGGCGCGGGCGCATGCACTACATACTGTTCGACGAGTTCCAGGACACGAACACGAAGGAGTTCCGCCTCGTGAGGGTGCTTTCGGACCTGCACCAGAACCTGTTCGTGGTGGGCGACCCCGACCAGAACATATACGAGTGGCGCGCGGCGCTTGTGGACCTGTTCGTAGACTTCGAGGGTTTCATAAACGGGTACTTCGCCGGCGCCGACCCGCTGCCGACGTATTGGCCGGACCATAGGGTCCCGACCATGAAGTCGGGCGTGAGGACGGTCATTATGGGCCAGAACTACCGCTCGACGCCCGAGATCCTGGCCGCCTCCAATTCGCTCATCTCAAAGAACAGGAACCGGATAGAGAAGGAGCTGTTCACCGATAGGGCCGGCGGGGCCGAGGTGACGCACTACCACGCGAGGAGCGAGGCCGACGAGATCAAGTACGTCGCCGACGCGATAGCGGCCCATGTGGGCGGCGGGGGGAGGTATCGGGACGTGGCGGTGCTGTACAGGTCCTCCTACGTCTCGCGCTTCGTCGAGCAGGGCCTGCTGGGCCGGAACGTCCCATACACGGTGTACGGCGGGGTGGGGTTCTACGAGCGCAAGGAGATCAAGGACGTCCTCTCCTACCTGCGCCTCGTGGCGAGCGGCGACGACCTGTCCTTCAGCCGGGTCGTCAACGTGCCGCGCCGCAAGATGAGCAAGGCCAGGCTGGCGGTGCTGAGGGAGCGGGCCGAGGGGGCCGGGGCGAGCCTGTACGACACGTTGGCCGGGTGCGCCGACGACCCCGCGTTCAAAGGCACGGGGGCCGGCGCGCTGGTGCGCCTGATCGAGGGCGCCAGGGCCCGGGCGGAGACCGAGCAGGTCTCGGAGCTGCTCCAGGGGCTGCTGACGGATTCGGGGTACGAGGGCTACGTGCGTGAGAGCGGCGAGATGGAGCGGCTGGACAACGTCGCCGAGCTGCTCAGGTCCATCGTCGCCATGGAGAAGGAGTACGGGGACGTGCTCACGCTGAGGGACTACCTGCGGGAGGTCACGCTTAACAGGGACGCCGCCGAGGAGGCGGCCGAGTCCAAGGACTGCGTGAGGATAATGACCGCGCACATAGCCAAGGGGCTCGAATTCCCCGTAGTTTTCATCGTGGGGATGAACGAGCGCGTATTCCCTTCGGGGC
>WRCU01000171.1 GCA_009783805.1 Oscillospiraceae bacterium | reverse complement strand
TAACGGTGTCATCGCGAGGAGTGATACTAGGGTCGTCATTGCGAGGAATGAAATGACGAAGCAATCCATTAACGCCGGCGGCTCCTCGCAATGACGGTAACGCCTCCGGAGGTGACCGCTTCATGGACGTCCTAATAATCATCCTGGCCTCCATAATCGCCGCCATCGCGGCGCAGCTCATAGCCTTCGGCAGGTACGGGTCCGAGAGGCTCAGCTACTCCAGCGCATTCAACGTCACGGAAACGCGCCAGGGCGAGGAGATAGAGTTCGTCGAGACGATCCGGAACGGGAAGTCCCTGCCCGTGCCGTGGATCAAGGTGAACATATTCACGTCCAGGCACCTGGACTTCGCGCTCTCGAACTCCTCCGTGGCCCAGGACTCCCGGTTCATCACCAGCGCCTTCTTCCTCAAGGGCCACCAGCGCGTGAGGAGGCATTGGCGCGTCACGCCGACGAAGAGGGGGGTCTACCGGATACCGGAGGTGACGATGACCACGGGCGACCTTATGGGCATATCGAGGTCCTCCGTGGGGGTCAAGGTGGACTCGACCCTTACCGTGTACCCGGAGACGGTCACCCTGGACAGGGACATGCTGCGCGTCGGCAGGGTCGTGGGCGAAAGGTCGATCGCAAGGTTCCTGCCGCACAACCCCTACCTGGTCTCGGGCGCGAGGGAGTACGACGGCTCCGAGGCGATGAACAGGATCTCATGGAAGGCGACCGCCAGGATGGGGACGCTCATGTCCAAGGTCAACGACGTCACCGCCTCGATGGGCCTGGCGATCGTGCTCAACGTGCAGACGCGGGACTACCTGCGCTCGGAGATCCCGGACAAGGAGCTCGTCGAGGACGGCATCAAGGTCGCGTCGACGCTGGCCAACATCGCCTTGGCGGACGAGACGGCCGTGCGGCTGCTGTCGAACGCCCCGATGCCCGGCGAGGGCCCGGCCAAGGCCGTCGAGGTGCCGGAGGGTTCGGGCAAGGCGCACGTCATGGCCATCCAGGACATCCTCGCCGGCTTGGAAGTCAGCGTGGCCGAGGACTTCGACGATCTTTGGGTCAGGCTGTGCGAACCCCTGCGCGACACGATCATAGTGCTCATCTCATGCTACCTGCCGAAGGCGCTTACCTCCGGGCCGCAGGCGTACCGACAGCCGCGCGGGGCGTCGCCGGTCAGGTTCGTCTCATTGGGGTTCCCGGACCGCAAAGGCCTGCCCGACTGGCTGGAGTGCCACTACTACTCACCCTCGTCCAAGTCCACTGCGCGCGTGCACGGGGAAGGGGGTGAGGGCGCCGCGCGCGGGCGCCCCGGCCTTGGGTAAGGCCACGCTGAGGCTCCTATCCGTAGTCTGCGCCGTAGCCGCCTACTTCCCCATCGGCGCCTTCATCAACTCGATGTGCGGCCTGTCCCCGGTGAGCCCGGCGCTCGCGGCCGCCGTCGCGCTGTTCGCGTTCCTCGGCTTCGCGGCTTCGCGGCGCATCGGGCGGGGCTTGGCCTCCTACGGACTCCTCCTGGCCGCCTACCTGCTTTCGGCCGTCCCGTCCGCCTTATGGGCCCTGGCGGCAAGCGCCGCCGTCGGGGGCCCGTACCCGTACGTCTCCGCCGCCTTCCTCGCCGCCATATACTGCCTGTCCGCGACCTGCGCGAACAAGCCGTACCTCTCGCTCGTCTCGTTCAACATGGCGGCCCCGGCGATCATAGTCGGGGCCATGATCACGGCGGCGTCCTACTACATAGGGAACCTCGGCGAGTTCCTGTCGGTCCAGATACCGTGCCTGTGCGTATACCTCACCATATGGGCCATTCTGCGGAACCAGGCGGCCGTGGAGGCGATCATGACCTCCAAGGGCGTGGTCCAGACCATATCCCTGAGGCAGGTGATGCGCTACAACGCCTCGGTCTTCGCCTTGCTGCTGGCGGTCGTCCCGGCCTCCTTCCTCGTCGTCCGCGTCGCGCTGCCGCTGGCCTCCCAGGCCTTGGACGCCATAGGCGGCGCCGTGTTCACCTTCCGCGACAAAGAGGATCCGTATGAGGAGATAATCCTGCCCCCCTCGATAGACATAAACGTGATCTACGGCGGGGACGGCCCGTCGTCGCAGGCGGAGGTGGACGCCGGCGGCGCGGACGGGTCGGACGTCGACCCTGACGACGGCCCGGACGAAGGCGACGAAGAATGGGGCGGGGGGCCGGTCCGCGGGGCCGATCCGTCGGGGCTGCCCGTGGTCAGGTACGTGATATTGGGTCTCTCGTTCGCGCTTGCGATGTTCGCCGTCATCTCCGCGGTACGCTCGAGGGGCCGGATCATCTCCGGGATCGCTTCGATGGCCTTGGCGATGGCCGCTTTCCTGCGAAAGCTGTTCCGCGGCATAGCCGTCTACCTAAGGACGCCTTTTAAGCGGGGCTACGTCGTCGACACCGAAGACTACAAGGACGTGGTGGACTACGAGGCGGGGCGCAAGGGAGGACGGCACCGCTCCTACCGCCTCATGAGGCCCGAGGCGGCGGCGGGTGGGGTCATGGGCCTCAGGCGCTCGTACCGCGAGTTGATCGTCAGGCTGAACGGCGGCGGCGCGAGGGTCGGGAGGACTGACACCGCCGGCCAGGCCGTCCCCAAGGCCGTGGCCGTGGGCGCCGATCGGGAGGAGATGGAGCGGGTGACGCGCGCGTACGAGAGGGTCAGGTACGGGGACGCCGACATAGGGGACGCCGAGGCGGCCGAATACGCGGGTCGGTGCGCCAGGGCGTACGGGCCCGCGGGGGCCAAACCCGCGGTGACCCCGGCTAGGGGGCGGCGCGGGGACGCGGGACGCGCTTATATTGATTGATTTATGGGTATGGGCTAATATATGTTAGCATGCTTTGACGGTGACATGTCAGAAAGCTAGGTTAGGGGTGTTTCGATGGATATAGGTTCCATTTTGGGACTGATAATCGGGTTCGGGGGCGTCCTGGGGGGGTTCATGCTGGAAGGCGGGGAGCCTGCGGCCCTCGTCCATGAGATCTCCGCCCCGATCATCGTCTTCGGCGGCACGTTCGGGGCCGTCCTATTGTCCACGCCCCTCAGCATAATCAAGAACGTTCCCAAGGCCCTGATCGGCATCTTCGTGGTGAAGAAGTTCGACGAGATCGCCATTATCCACAAGCTGACGGAGCTGGCCAACAAGGCCAGGAAGGACGGGCTGCTGAGCCTCGAGGCCGAGTCGCAGGTGACCGAGAACGAGCTTCTCAAGAAGGGGCTCGGGCTCATCGCCGACGGCATAGAGGCCGACGTGCTCAGGGAGGTGCTGGTACGGGAGTTCGAGCTGCGCGAAAACCTCCACGAGCAGCACGCCAAGGTCTTCGAGGAGGCCGGCGGCTTCTGCCCCACCATGGGCGTCTGCGGCACCGTCATGGGCATGATCATGGTCCTCAGCAAGCTGGGGGAAGGCGACATGGGCGAGCTGGGCAGCTCCATAGCCACGGCGTTCCTCGCGGCCATGTTCGGCGTGGGATTCGCGAACCTCGTCTTCATCCCGGCGGCCGGCAGGATAAAGAAGAACGCGGAGAAGGAGGCCTTCTACAACTCCCTCATCATCGAGGGTCTGCTCTCCATAAACGCCGGCGAGAACCCGAGGATCATGGCCGAGAAGCTGAACCTGTCGCTGCTGGAGAAGATGGCCGGCAGGAAGCCTTCGGCCGTAGCGGCGGGCGGACAGGCCGGTATGGGCGAATAGCGAAGGGAAGGGAGGGCATCCGTGGCGAAGGTAAAGGTGGAGAAGGAGACGAACGAGCGCTGGCTGGTCACCTACGCCGACCTCATGAACCTGCTCCTCATCCTTTTCATAGTCCTGTATTCCATAAGCCAGATAGACGTCGAGCAGTACCAGCACCTCTCCCAGTCGCTTAGGGAGGCCTTCGGCATGGGGACGGGCATAATCATAGGCGACGGCGGCAGCAGGCCGAACCTAGTGGAAAACTCGAACGACCCCGGGGGCTACCCTTCCCTCAGCCACGACGCGCAGACCGACGACGGGTTCCTCATACTGCCCACGCCCTCCCAGTCGACCGACGGCGCGGACTCCTCGCCCACGCCCACCCCGAACCCCAACGACCCCGAGATAATGGAGCAGCGGGAGATGGAGAGGATCAGGGACGCGATCAACCAGGCCATCGAGGCCGAGGACCTCGCGGACAGCGTGCATGTGGCCCTGCTGCAGAGGGGCATCGTCATATCCATCCAGGACAAGGTGCTCTTCAGCCCGGGCAGCGCGACCGTGAGCAGCGAGTTCAACCCTTTGATGAACCAGATAGCGGAAATAATCAAGAGGATCCCCACCAATTACATTAGGATCGAGGGCCATACCGACAGCGACCCGATGGTCAGCTCCTCGCGCTTCGCGGACAATTGGGACCTCTCGTCCGCCAGGGCCAACTCGGTCCTGCGCCTCCTCGCCGCGAGGGGCGTCGACTACGGCCGGCTCTCATCGGTCGGCTACGCGGAGACCAGGCCCGTCGCCGAGAACGACTCCGCCGTGAACAAGGCCAAGAACAGGCGCGTGGACATCACGATCCTCCGCGAGGTGTACAGCGGCAGCGAGTCCGGCGAGGAGATGCTGCCCCTCTACGCCGACTACTTCACCTTCGGCGACTAAATTAAACCCGTCATTGCGAGGGGCGCTCTATGCCCGTCATTGCGAGGAGCCACTGGCGACGCGGCAATCCCGCCTTCGCCCTTGTGCCGTCATTGCGAGGAGCGCTCTATGCCCGTCATTGCGAGGAGCCACTGGCGACGCGGCAATCCCGCCTTCGCCCTTGTGCCGT
>WRCU01000170.1 GCA_009783805.1 Oscillospiraceae bacterium | reverse complement strand
CGGGACCATGAAGGCCTTCTTCAAGGCCGCCGAGGGGATCGCCGACCTCCCGGTCATCAAGGGCGAGCTGAACTTCATATTCGACGGCTGCTACACGACGCAGACGCGCATCAAGAACGGCAACAGGGTCTGCGAGAACATGCTGGGCGACTCCGAGGCGATGGCGGGCTTCGCCGCGCTCAAGGCGGGCTACGGGGCGTATGACGGGGGCGCGTACATGACGGCCTGGACGAACGTCCTCTTCAGCCACTTCCACGACATCATCACCGGCTCCGGCGTCACGGACACGAGGGAGTACATGCTGGGCAAGTACGCCGAGACCCTCGCCGTGGCCACGTCCCAGAAGACTAAGGCCATGGAGGCCTTCATGGGGAGGATAGACACCTCGTCCATAAGCCTCCCCGCCGAGGACAGCAAGGACGAGCGCGCGCTGGGCGCGGGCCCGGGCTACGGCATAAACGGCTTCAAGGTCAGCCAGCTCTCCCGCGGGCAGGGGGACACGAGGCTCTTCAACGTGTTCAACATGACGCAGGAGTGCAGGGAAGAGGTGGTGGAGCTGGTCATCTGGAACTACATAGCCTCGCAGGACCTGATCGAGGTCAGGGACGCGGCCGGCAAGCCCCTCACGCACCAGTTCGAGAAGCATTGGAAGGACAACTATTGGGGCCATGAATGCTCCAGGATCTTCGTGAAGGTCAAGGTAAGGCCGTTCGGCTACACGACGCTCGTGGTCTCCAAGAAGGCGGAGGTCCCCGAGAGGTCGTACTTCGGCGGCGACATCCGCACGTTCACGGAGGACGACTTCACGCTCGAGAACGACCTCGTCAAGGCCGTGATCTGCCCCGTGGACCTCTCGATAGCGGCCTTCATAGACAAGGCGACGGGCGAGAACCTGATCAAGGACGGGCAGAGCGCCCACTTCAGGCACATCATCGAGGACAGCAAGGGCATGACCTCCTGGACCGTGGGGCGGTACAAGAAGGTGACGAAGATCGCGGACACGAAGAACGCGAAGGTCCTGTACGGCAAGGGCAGCCCGCTAAGGAAGGGGATCTCGTACAGGCTGTACTTCGAATCGTCGTACATGGACGTCACCGTGACCTTGGACGACGGCAGCGCCAAGCTGAGGATCGGGGCCAGGTGCCACTGGCGCGAGATAGGGACGCGCGAGGGGGCCGTGATACCGCAGCTGTCGTTCTTCGTGCCCGTGTCCTATGAGGTCGGCAGGTACCTCTATGACATACCCGGCGGGTTCATCGAGAGGGTGGGCTGCGCGATGGACAACCCCGGCCTGAGCTTCGCGATGGCCAAGAGGGCCGGCAAGGCCGGGAAGCAGCTCGCGATCATCACGACGAACAAGTACGGCTTCAGGTGCCATAGGAACGGCATGGGGCTGACGCTCATCCGCTCGTCCTTCGACCCCGACGAGTACCCGGAGGTCGGGATCCACGAATTCGCGTTCGAGCTCGCGGCCTTCGACGCCGGCGCATCGAACGGCGCGGTGGCGGCCGCCTCCACGAGGCTCAACGTGCCGCTCAACGTATTCTCGGCCAACGGCGGGAAGGGCGACCTCCCCATGGAGGCCGGCTTCATGGACGTTCAGGGCACGGCCAGGGTGACGGCGGTGAAGATGCCCGAGGACGGCGCTAAGGACGCGTTGATAGTCAGGCTTTATGAGGCGGACGGGGCGACGGGCGAGGCGGTCCTCACGTTCCCGGGCGGCGTGAGGTCGGCTTCGCTCACGGACACCACTGAGAAGGCCGCGGCAGGCGGGGACGTCAGCTGCGACGCCGCCGCAGGCAAGGTCAGCGTCAAACTGCCCGCGAGCTCCGTGAGGACGGTGAGGGTGACGTTCTGAGGCCGCAGGCGTAGGATCTAATGACGATCCTTCGCTGGCGCTCAGGATGGCAGGCGAAGAGCTTAGGATGACATGATAAAGGCTAGGGATGATAGGTGAAGGGCTCAGGATGATGGGATAAGGTTGTTGATACCGATAATTAAATGGACATCCATTGCGGGGGCGCGCCAGGTCGGCGGCCCCCGTTTTGCATGTGCGCGGCTGCGTCCATAAAAGCACGGGCGTCGCGCTGCCGCCCCGACCGTCGGCATATGCGCCGCCCCCGCGGACGGCATGCGGCCATCAGCCCCGCGCGGGCTCGGCGGTTGACGGGACAGGCGCTTGCCAATACAATGAATCGATTCATTTTTAGCCGGGGAGAGGGAGGGAGATGTCCGGATGAGGAAAGAGAAGCTGCTGATGACGCCGGGCCCCACGATGCTGCCCCCGGAGGTCCTCTCGGTCATGGGGAGGCAGATAATCCACCACAGGACGGAAGACTTCACGTCCACGCTGGATGGGCTCCAGGAGTCCTTGAGGCCCGTATTCGGCACGGACGGGCCGATCCTCGTGTTCGCGTCCTCAGGCACCGGTGGGATGGAGGCGGCGATAGCCAACCTGTTCTCGCGCGGCGAGGCCGTCCTGAACGTCTCGGTGGGGGCCTTCGGTGAGCGGATGGGCAGGATAGCCGAGGCGTTCGGCCTAGAGGTGATAGACCTTAGCCATGAGTACGGTGAGGCGGCTGACGTAGGGCGCGCGAAAGCGGCGCTGGAGGGGGATGCGGCGGGCAGGATCAAGGGAGTGCTCCTGACGCACAACGAGACCTCGACGGGCGTCACGAACGACGTGAGGGCGTTCGCGGCCCTTACGGAAGGCACGGCCAGGCTGCTGGTGGTGGACGCCATAAGCGCCCTGGGGGGTTTGGAGATGAGGATGGGCGAATGGGGCGTCGACTGCGTCTTCGCCGGATCGCAGAAGTCCCTTATGGCCCCGCCCGGCCTCTCGTTCACGGCCCTGAGCGAAAAGGCCTGGGAGGCGACCCGAAGGTCCGACCTCCCGAAATTCTATTGGGACTACGGCAAGTACCGGAAGGGCATAACGGGCGAGCTGGCCGAGAACCCCCCGTACACGCCGGCCATAACCCTGATGATGGCTCAGCGCGCCGCATTGGACCTCATGCGCGCCGAGGGGCTCGCTAACGTCTACGCGAGGCACGCGAGGCTCGCGAAGGCCGTCAGGGCGGGCGCCAAGGCGCTGGGGTTCGCGGTGTTCCCCGACGAGCGCGTCTCGTCCGACATCATAACGGCGCTGACCCCCCCGGAGGGCGTCAAGCCCACCGAGTTGATCAAGGCGATGAACGACGGGTACGACGTGATGGTCGCCGGCGGGCAGGGGAAGCTCAAGGGGAAGATACTTCGGATAGGGCACTGCGGCTACTCGGAAGCTGACGACGTCCTCAGGGCCATCTCGGCCCTCGAGCGGGCGTCCTGGGGCGTGGGGCACCGGTTCGGGCCCGGGGCGGGCGTGGCGGCGGCGCAAAGGGAGATCATGGGAGGTAGCGCATGAAGGTCATAGTCACGGAGAGGATAGCGGAGGAAGGGATCCAATACCTGAGGGACCAAGGGCTGGAGGTGGACGAGAGGTACGGGATCGAGGCGGAGGAGCTGGGGGGGGTGATCGCCGGCTATGACGCCATCATCGTCCGCAGCGTGACGCAGGTGAACGAGGCCTTGATCGATAAAGGCGTGAACCTGAAGGTGGCGGGCCGGGCGGGCAACGGCATAGACAACATAGACGTGGCCTCCTGCACGGGCAAGGGCATAATCGTCGTCAACACCCCGGAGAGCAACGTCATGGCCACCGCGGAGCTGGCCGTGGGCCTTTCGTTCGCGCTGTTCCGGAACCTGCCGCAGGTGCGCGTTGCCGTCAGGAACAAGGACTTCAGGCGGAACCTGTACATAGGGAACGAGCTGGACGAGAAGACGGTCGGCGTCATAGGCCTCGGCAGGATCGGCAGCATCGTCGCTACCAAGTTGAAGGGCTGCAACATGCGCGTCCTGGCCTACGACCCGTACGTGACCGATGAGAAGTTCGCCAGGCTCGGCGTGGAGAGGTGCGAGACCCTGGACGAGCTGCTCATACATTCGGACCTCATCACGCTGCACACGCCTAAGACCAAGGAGACCTACGGGATGCTCGGCGAGAGGCAGCTGAGGACGTGCAAGAAGGGCGTCAGGATCGTGAACTGCGCCAGGGGCGGCCTGGTGGAGGAGAAGGCGCTGTATGAGGCCATAAAGAGCGGGCACGTGGCCTCCGCCGCCATCGACGTGCTCGACCCGGAGCCGAACTTCGATACGCCCCCCGAGAGGCAAAAATACCACAACGCGCTCATGGACCTGGACAACGTGTTCCTAACCCCGCACCTCGGGGCGTCCACGGAGGAGGCGAACTACAACGTGGGCACGGCGGTGGCCCGGCTCGTCGCCTCGGTGCTGCAGGGCGAGCTGGTGGCCGCGGTCAACGTCCCGGCGATGAGCAGGGACCGGCTGGCGGAGATGAACCCTTACCTGGAGCTCGCGGAGATGCTCGGCAAGATCTACTACCAGGCGGAGAAGGAGACGTGCACGTCCGTCGAAGTCATCTTCAGCGGCGACCTCGCATCCGCCCAGGACACGAAGGTCCTGTCTCTGGCCGCGCTCAAGGGCTTCCTGACCCCCGTACGGCAGGAGAAGGTGAACTATGTGAACGCCGAGATGCTCCTGCAGAGCATGGGCATCGAGTTCACGGAGACGAAGAGGAGCGAGATAGAGAAGTACACGAACCTCATCACGGTCAGGTTCAGGACGAAGAACAAGGACCTGTCCGTATCCGGCACGGTCTTCGCCAAGAGCGAGCTGCGCATCGTGGACTTCTTCGGCTACAAGCTGGACTTCGAGCCGACCAAGGTCATCCTGGCGATCCAGAACCT